>JAYVKQ010000488.1:0-3625 GCA_043768285.1 Saprospiraceae bacterium
CATTTTTCACAATATCCTCCTTATAAAACAAGACATCTTTAAACTCGCCTTTGGTATAGCGTTCCAATTGATCCGTAAAATGTTTTGAGTTAGGATTACCACTTTGCCCACCTGCCAAAAGCGATTTAGCTTTTATTTTATCCCCAAACTCTACAGCACAGATAAAACTATTGCCATTCACGCCATAGCGTTTTTTGCTATCCTTATAATAACGAGCCGTGTAAGAAGGCAACATACCCCACGTCGAAGATGCAAAACCAACGGGCACGCTTGGTTTATTATCATCATATTGCTGCACAATATCGCTCGAAGCGCGCTGGTAACGGTTAATTTCACCCCAAGCTACCTGCCAAGTACCAAATTTTTTCTTCAAATCCTCCAACGTTTCGCCAAAGGGAGCTAAAAGTTCACTCGCGGGGGCTGTTGCAACATAGTGTTTGGTTTTTGTCACTTGGTCGGCTTCTTCATCATCTACTATGCCTTTCACATTTTGTATTTTAGGTAAAAGGCGTGTCCCCCACTCTATTGCCAAAGTGGTGGGTATCGAGGTTTCGCTACTTCTAAAATCCCATTCCTTTAAGAGCATCATCGGCTGTTTAAATTTTACATATTCCAACTCATTTGCATCAAAAGCCTTGATTAGGGCAGGAATTAGTACCTCAAAAGCGGCTAATTTGGTATCATACCCCGCTTTTATCACCTTACCAATGGTGTATTTGTTTTCATTGGCTAAAACTTTTACTGCATTGATACCCCTAAAATTTTCACCATCGGGGGTCATATATTTGGGATAATCGCGTTTCTTCGGACTGTTTTCACCTGCACAAGTCAAAGGCGTTGAGTTGCAATTTTGCAACCAACCGTTCACAGGATTATAGACATGATAGGTTTCAGAAACGGGGTGTAAGCCTTGCCATTCTGTTTTTTTGACGCTGCCATCAACAGGTTTTGTCCAGTTGATACTCGTGTCGCGGCGGGGCATATAATTGCCGTGCCAGTAGGCAATATTGCCCTCTGCATCGGCATAAACCGTGTTATTTGAGGTATTTTGTCTTAAATCCATCGTTTTTTGATAGTCTGCAAAGCTCTTCGCTTTGGTTCGTTGCCAACTTTGAATAAGGCTCAACATCGAGCGATTATTGGATTTCATGCTCAAAAATTGACCATCGCGTTTTGCCATGATAGGCCCATGATGCGTATATAAAGCCGTGACATTTTTCACGGCCATTGCATTGCCTTTTTTATACCGCAGGGTCATATATTTCTTTCTGACAGGCAATTGTTTGCCTTCGTAAGCATACGTCCATTTGCCATTTTTATTGGTCAATTTTTCGATATAGGTATCCGAAATATCCGTATAATTGGAGGTGTGCATCCAGCCACATTTTTCATTAAACCCTTGATACACAAAGAATTGCCCCCAAGTGACTGCCCCATAAGTATTTAACCCTTCTTCGCTGACCATATGCACTTCTGGTCGAAAATAAAACGTGACGTGCGGGTTGATATAGAGAATTGCCTTACCCCCCTCAGTAATTTTGGGTGCAAAAGCAAAACCATTTGAGCCTGTCAAAATCTCCTCGCCTTCATAGGTTTCTCGATAGCGCGTAGAGGGTTGGTTGGGCGTTTTTACATCTGTATTTTGATGCTGCATATGACCCGTCAAATCACCATTGCCATATAGGTTTTTCAAATCCGAAGCCGTTAAATCATCGGTACTGATTGCACCAATGCTGCCGTCCGTCCACAGCAAATTGTACCACGGTTGAAAACGGGTGAGCAAAGCGGGTTTCACAGCTGGATTTTTATAGAGAAAATAATTGATGGCATCGGCTTGTGCATTGAGTATCCGTTTTAGATAATCAGGTGCTTTTTTATAATCGGCAATGGCTTCCGTGCTGTCAATAATCATGCGAATAAGGAGGTCTTCGTAGAGTTCGCCCTCCCCTTTTATCTCAGCCATGCGTCCCAATTTTTCGATATAATTCATCTCCACGCGCTTAAAGTCATCTTCACATTGGGCATATAGCAAACCAAATACGGCATCCGCGTCCGTTTTGCCATAAATATGCGGAATACCCCAATTATCCCGAATAATCGTGATATTTTGAGCCATTTTTTCCCATTTTTTTATATCATTTTTTGAATAATTTTGAGAGAAAATACTAAATGAGTAAAATAAAATAATAATTAAAATAAATTTTTTCATGCTGATTATTGATATTTATAATTATGATAATTTATAATTTGATTGCGTGTGATATGTTCGGGGAACTTCCAAAGTTCCCCGAACATTTGGGCAATTTAGGTTCAAATCTAATAAAACTGTTAGGATTAAGCTACCCCCTCAGTATTTTTTAATCAAAAAAGCTATTTCCTATCAGAATTACGGCTACATTTGTTCAAAGGAATTTTGTTGTTCCCTTTATAGCGTGTACTTTTTAGGTGTGATAACCCAAAGTCACACGCTTTTTTTTTAAACTTATATTTCTATTTCCTTAACAACCAATGCCTATATTCTAATGAGCCGTATTACCCATATTGCGCACCTAATGGTGCTGTGAATGTTATCAAACTTTATTACGCTTTTTTTTGTCAAACTCTATTCCGCATGACATGAATTCGACGGTACAATGGACTTCACTAAATTACAAAAAAAAATCATACAACATGAAAAAATTAATCATACCTATTTTATTGATAATCAATATCATATCACTATTTTCTCAAAATAAAAAAGCATTGGTCGGCGGCACGCTCATTGATGGCTTCGGGGGCGAACCTTTGAAAAATAGTGTCATTATCATTGAAGGAGAAAAGATTGTAAAAATCGGGCGCGTTGGTTCAATTGATATACCCAAAGATGCTGAAATCATCAGCACTGAGGGGATGTCTGTGCTGCCAGGTCTGTGGGATATGCACGTCCATTTGATGCTCAATGGGCACTCCGATTATACCCATTGGGACAAAACGTATCCGCACATTTTCGGCTCGGTCATCATGCCTTCTTCGGCAAAACAGCTTTTGATGGCGGGTATCACGAGTGCACGTGATTTGGGCGCACCTTTGAAAGAAAGTATTGAAGTCCGAGACGCTATCAATCAAGGCAAAATGGATGGGCCGACCTTATATATGTCGGGTCCCTTTTTGCAACACGAACCCTACCCTGGCACTGAGCTATTCCGTTGGGGCATCAATGGCGTGGCAGATGCCAAGGCAAAAGTGCAAAAATTGGCAAAAGCGGGGGTAGATTGTATCAAAGTCGTTGACCAAGACCAAATGACGATGGAAGAATTTCAAGCCATCGTTGATGAAGCCCACCGATTGAAACTCAAAACCGTAGTGCATAGCCACCGCCCCGAAGAAATCCGTAGAGGCATAAAAGCAGGTGCAGATAATTTTGAGCATACAGGCTTGGCAATGGCGCCCGAATATCCCGAAGACATTATGGCGATGATAAAGGAGCGCACTGCCAATTCAAACAATAAACTCTTTTGGACACCCACTGTTGAGGGGCTTTTCAACTACGATTATGTACGTGATAACCCCGAGCGCATGGACGATACTTCATGGCATTTGGGTTTGCCCGATAGCATCATTCAAGACATCAAACAAAGCCTTAGAT
>JAYVKQ010000489.1:0-5415 GCA_043768285.1 Saprospiraceae bacterium
ATCAGCAGAAGGATAAAAATTATAGACCACAATAGCGTCTGCCCTCGACCCAATGCGATTGACCCGCCCGATGCGCTGCATAAGACGTGTAGCATTCCACGGCACATCGTAATTAACAATGACATTGCTGCGGTGTAAATTAATACCTTCGGCTAAAACTTCAGTTGTAATGATGATGTCATAATCATTTTTCCAATGCGTTTCTTCATAATTTGCATCAAAATTATCCCGTATAGTTGCTTCCAATTCTTTGCGGTTTTCGGAACTCACACTCAAGGCTTTATAACCGTTGGCAATTACCGCCTCAGTAAGTGTGTCAGCCGTTTCTTTAGATTCTGTAAAAATGACGAGCTTACCCGCTATATTAATCTCTTTTTTGAAAAACGTATTTCTGATATATTTCATAAACTCATTGAGTTTAGGGTCTTCTCTAATTTTTGCCCATTGATTAGACAGTTTATCAACTTTTTCCTTATCTTTTTTCAAATACCCTAAAAACGCTTTATCAAAATCAGCCGCTTTAAACGTGCGGTTATTGCCTTGTCTTTCATTTATTTTTGTTTCGATAGCATCATAGCTTAGTCCTTCTTCTAAAAGTTTGTTGATGTCGAGGTCAGGCGCAATAAAAATGGTATCTTTTTCAAACATTTGAATCATGTTATCAATTGCTTTTTGTAGGCGAAAAAGCGATTGCTTAAAGGCATGAAAACTACTTTCCAAACGCTTTACCAAGAGCGTCCGCATAATAACCGATAAGCGTTTTGAAATAGATTTCACATTACCATATATTTTTCGGTCCTCCTCTTTTTCTAAGAATTCAATCGCCCGATAGCGAAAATATCCGACCCCCTCAGTAATATTACCGTCTTCGTCAATAGCGGTAATAAGGTCAATCGTTTCAACAAAAAGCTGACTTAATTGGGCATTGAGCTTATAATATAAAGGTATCGGGTCGCTGACATTTGGGAATTTGATGCCTTGCGATTTAAGGTCAGCAAGATAATCTACACTATTGGCAATATCAGTTCGAGTCCGCCGAATGACAAGCGGTTCGATAACATCGTTGCGAATCTCTCTAAAAAGGTCTTTAAGGCGTTGGACATCTAAGCGAGGTGCGCTTGCAAGTTCTTCATAAAGGTCGTTTTTAGGTTTAAAATACTCTTGCAAATTTCTAACGCCTTCTAAAGTACTGTTGCGTTTGTCTTGAAACAAATACAATTGATTTTCAATATCTTGTGGGCGATTGTTTAATGGGGTAGCAGACATCAGAATAACCTTTTTTTTAGTGTCACCATTTTCAGCAGCACGAGAGCGAGGCGTTTTGCAGATTTGCTGCAATTTGACATACATATCGGTATAATCATTTCTGAATTTATGGGATTCGTCCACAACGATAAGGTCATATTTATCGGGTGTAGAAAAACTATTGTTGTGTGTATCTAAAACCTTGTGCAAACTACCCAATGTTACCCATTCAAAATGCGATTTTATTTGAAATTCCTCAATTGTTTTAACCCAAGATGCTTCAATGGCAGGTGGAACGACCAATAAAATGCGGGTATGCGTGCCATTTTCATAGATAAATTTTTTAATTACCATACAAGCAACTATCGTTTTACCCAAACCTACAACATCAGCCAAAATAAACCCGTTATGTTTCATCATAATGGCATAGCCTTGATTAGCAGCATCAGATTGATATTTCAAACGCATAAATTTATCGGGCAAAAGCAAATCAATATTGTAAGGGTCATACTCTACCCGCCTGCCAAAATACTCTTTAAGCATTTTTATATAGAGTTCAAAAGGCGTGTAGTCGTCTTTGAGATATGTTTTATTTTTTATAAGCTGTGCATCAGCATTGAGAATAGGAATAGATTCTTGCCAAAGGCGTTCAAATTCGTCCGTTGCAAATTTGACATCTTCAAAATCCCGAAGACTTACATTAAATTCATAATTAGATTCCTCAAATGTGCCAAGCCCCGAATCTGTCATGTTTGATGAACCTGTTATGACTTCGCAAGGCGCATGTTCATTAAAGTTTTCGGGACGCATGATATAGACTTTTGCATGAATTTTTTGTTTTGGATGCGCCCTAAGCTCTATTTTCCCATCTGTCAAATCGGTTATAAATTGGATAATTCCTTTCTCAATGGCACTGTCGTAATGGGCATCTTGGATATTGACAACCATATCTTTCACAAAAGCATCTTTAGTCGTGTTGGGGTTAGCGATGTACAACTGCCCTCTATCGTGATAATTTTTAGTAATTTGGTCCACGTTGATACCGACCAAAATTCTTATTTGGGGAATTTTGTCCAAAAAAGGTCTAACTTTAAAATAACCAGAAGCCCTAAAGTAGCCGACAAGGGCATCAAAATAACGAATAGCTTCGCCATGAGTAAAAACACCTTCAAATTTTTTTAGTAGGCTGTTATCGTTTTGATTAGTGAAAAACTTTGTCGGCATATACGATGCGTTTTATGCTTGTTATTAATTGCCCAAACATACGACAAATCTAATAAAACGAAATATGTTTGTTAATGATTTTCAAAAAATCAATACTTATTTACTTTCTTTTATCTTTTGACCGATCCACCCCTACCTTCCAAACCCCAAAAGCAAAAAGTACGTAATACTTTGATAGACAATGGATTACGTGCTTTTTGCATACCCCCCCCTCAGTATTTATCAGCTTTGAGCATTGATTTTAGTATATGGGATTTAGGGTATTGGGCTTATTCAAAAATAAGCGTTTGCCCCCCGACCCCCAGAGGGCAGGGTTGATTGGTTCTAAACCCGAAGGGTTTTAATGTGAATAACCCCCAATTGCATTGGGAGGATGCCCAGAAATAGCAAGATGTAACCCCGAATGGGGTTGAAATTTGTGGGTACGGCTCTTCAATCCTTTCAGGATTGTTGTCCATTTTACTTCGCCTTCCCCCAATGCAATTGAGGTTATTCACATTAAAACCCTTCGGGTTTAGAACCAATCAACCTTGCCCAGAGGGGGGCAAACGCTTATTTTTAAACAAGTCTATTGGTTAATATAGTGATTGCACATATCTTTGCATCTAACCAATTAAGTAGATGTACGATAATAGATGTACGACTTGTAATGCATTCATTATCAGTATATTATGAAAAATAAAATTGTCATTATTTATAGCTACCTACTTATTTCTACTTTGGCACTTTAAGAAACCTAAGATAAGTTTTTCATGCTCGGCAGGACGTGAGGCTGTTTTTGATTTTCTTTTTCTAAAAAATTTTCAATTTTTTAGAAAAAGAAAATCAAAAACCTCTTGGATTTTTTAAAATAATTAAAGTGCCAAAGTAGAATTATCCACATAATTAAATAAAATGAGCGAAAAGAAAGAATTGTCACCACAACAATGTGCAGAACTTCTCAACACATTAAAAGCTCGTTTTGAAAAAAATAGAGACCGCCATAAGGGTCTTGAATGGGCTACAATACAAGCAAAATTAGAAGCACAGGGGGATAAACTGTGGTCGCTCAGTATCATGGAAGAAACAGGGGGTGAACCAGATATCGTAGCCTATGACGACACCACGGGTGAATACGTTTTTTATGATTGCGCGACCGAAAGCCCAAAAGGGAGGAGAAGCCTTTGCTATGACCGTGCCGCGTGGGAATCAAGAAAAGAATTTAAACCAGCCGATAACGCTATGGATATGGCAACGGCTATGGGCATTGACATATTAACGGAAGAAGCCTATCGAGCCTTGCAGACACTCGGGCATTTCGATTTAAAAACGTCGAGTTGGGTCAAAACCCCCGCTGCCATTAGAAAACTGGGTGGTGCTATTTTTTGTGACCGTCGCTACGATACTGTTTTCACATACCACAATGGTGCAGAATCTTACTACGCAGCACGGGGATTTCGTGGCGCACTGAGGGTATAAATATGGTGCAAACGCTCCACCAAGTCACGCAGAGCGTGATGGCGCGAAACACGCTCACAGAAAGGATGACTGAGGGGGTAGCGCATTTAAGCCACTAACTCCATTGTTGGCATTTTTGCTTTGGGTAAAGTAAAATAAAAGGTAGTGCCAATCCCCAACGTGGATTCTAACCAGATTTTACCGCCATATGTTTCTACGATACGCATACAGAAAGCCAAACCTATGCCCGTACCCTCGTATTCAGCTTGACTGTGTAGTCGGCGAAACATAGCGAATACTTTATCAAAATTTTCGGGAGCAATACCAATACCATTGTCGCTGATTGAGAACACACATTCTTGGCGTTCATTGCGCTGGACACCTATCTCGATAGTCGGCTGCTCCGATGTATTGTATTTGATACCATTATTGATGAGGTTTTGAAAAAGCTGCGTGATGAGGGAGCTATGCCCCCTCAGTGTGGGTAGGTTTTGGTAACACATAACCGCATTTTTCTCCCGAATTAAACTTTGAATATTCATTTCTGCTATCACAAGGCAATTGTTAATATCAACTTTTGAGGGTTCCCCTAAGTTTTTATCAATTTTAGAATAGTTCAACAAATCGTCAATCAACCTTGAAGATTGTGTGGCATTGCTTTTAATATAGTTAAAATATTCGTGGTCTAAATCATCAAATTTTGCCTTATTGCGCCGTTCAAATAGTTGTGAAAAAGATATAATGCTGCGCAAAGGTGCTTTTAGGTCATGCGATGCAATGTGCGCAAACTCCGTTAATTCTCGATTACTGTTTTCAAGCTGTGCCGCATATTCTTGTAGTTTTTCATCTTTAATAATCCCTTCTTCAATCACGGTTTGCAACTCTCTTGTTCTTTCTTCTACTTTTTGTTCCAATAAGCGATTTTGCTCCCGTTCCAGATTTTGATTTTTCTTGAACATATCAAGCATTTCGGCTTGCATTTTTTCTTGTTCTTGTTTTAGCATACCGAACCGATGGGCAATGGCATAAGAAAGAATTACGGCTTCGGCAGCTACGCCTATATGCAAAGCATAGGCAGAAAAGCTGCTGTGGGATATGTTGCCACTGTTTTCGAGCAAAAAAATGGTAATACCAACCGTCAATGATACCCAGCCTAATAGATAATATTTGGCAGTAGCATTTCCTCTGCGCCATATTATGATAGCCGC
This sequence comes from Saprospiraceae bacterium, assembly GCA_043768285.1. Classification (GTDB taxonomy): domain Bacteria; phylum Bacteroidota; class Bacteroidia; order Chitinophagales; family Saprospiraceae; genus JAAFJT01. The sequence goes on from JAYVKQ010000489.1 coordinate 5,115, forward strand.
CAGAACAATTATAGTCGTACTTATTGGCATTATCAAATGAGCCGATAAAAGGCTTAACTCAAAATAGCCCGCAAAAGAAGCCATTAATGATAAAATATACAACGCCAAAATAACTTTAAGCGTTTTGTGAATTCTGGGTAGTTCTTTTTTGGTATTTAAAAAATTAGTTGTGAACAACATTCCAAAAATGCCCGCCAAACCAGGTAGCATGAGGGTGTAATCATTTAGGGCAGGATGTTCATTAAAAATAAACTCAACGGTCAAACCCTCATGCCTTACGATGAAGGTACTCACACAAAAG
>JAYVKQ010000490.1:0-2696 GCA_043768285.1 Saprospiraceae bacterium
ACCACGAAAATCCATCAATAGGGGGCGATTTCAATCGCCCTGCCCAATAATAAAATTAATGCACAGTGTTTTAGTTAATTGAATTTAGAATGTCCAAACCATCGTCTATCCATTGTATTAAAGCCACCTTCCAAAAAAACGTGAGATATTGGGCATAAAAATTTCTACCGTTTACAAAAAATAGCGATATTTACAAATTAGGGGTTCAATTCCTAATTTGCAAAAAATAGTAACTATCCCCCCCCTAACCCCCAGAGGGGGAACACCACCGAAGTATTTTAACATTATTGCTCTAATCTAAAATTACTTCCAATGTGTCCCCTCTGGGGGTTAGGGGGAGATAGTTGCAAAAAATAAAAAAGTCAAATTTTTTTCTCACGTTTATTTTTTTCAACCCTTTATATAAGCAACAACCCGTTCCACCGCTTCGAAGCGGTGGAACGGTAACAATATCAAAAAAAAAAATGCTCGACCAACGCAATTTTGGACTATCGCATGAGGACTATCATCGCTTGCAGAAAGGCGATGCCCGTTTGCAGGCGCGGCTGTTTGACCAGCACGCGGGCTACTTCGTGGGCATTGCGCGAAAGTTCAGCGTGTCACTTGAAGATGCAGAGGAAATAGTGAGTTCGGCGTTTGCAAAGTTGTTTTGTAAGATATTGGCGGGGGCAGTGCAACGCGACAATTTGGAGGGCTATGTCTATACCATCATCAAAAATAAATGCTTTGAAAAGGCAGAAGAAAAAAAGAAAAACATCATGCAAACAACCGATACTATTCCAGAAGTGATTGATACTGAACCAGATACGGATTTTATGCACACTCTCAATACCGCGTTCAATAAGTTGGGTGATAAATGCCAAAAACTATTGGGCAGCTTTTATTGGGAGGATAAAGACCATAAAGATATTGCCCTCGAATGGGGCATCACGGAGGAGGCTTCGCGCCAACGCAAACGCGAGTGTATGAAAAAATTGCGGTTGTTGATGGGCGGGGCGAATACAGTAGAAGGTTGTTGAAATAATAGTGTCAAATGTACCGTCGAATTTATTCGATGGGCGCGAGATTTATAGTTTCAGGCGCCGTCGAATAAATTCAACGATACGTTTGGTTTTCATAAAATTTTACCACGCATTGCAGTTTAGGAAACTGAAAATATTTTTTTTTGAAAAAAAAATATTTTCAGTTTCCTAAACTACTTGCCTAATTTCATGCTGACTGATAAATGAACAAAGAGCAATTCGACAAATGGTTCAGAGAGGTACTCGATGAAACCGAAAGCGACAAAGCAGAAAAAAATATAATGGATAACCTATTGGAATATAGGCTACAACAACAATTTAAGGCGCAATTGCAAGCCAGTCGCAAGCAGCGTATATGGTGGCAACGTGGCTTTTTAGGGCTATTATTAGTCAGCGCAATCGGTGTAGGCGCATATATTTTTAATCAAAAAAATTATGCTATTCCTGAAACTACTTTATCACAAAAAAAGGAAGAAAACCCAGAATATGAGACTGCAAAACTGCAAAACGCAATGGATACTTTAAGCTCAAAAACGCTTTCCAGATTAGAAAATAAAGCTGATAATAATACAGAAAATACAAAACCAAATACCCTTGAAAATCAACAGACAAATGTGCAAATAGAGCAAATTAATATATCAAAAATAGAAGACAAACAACAGGACAATACCCCCTCAGTATCCAAGCCAAAATACGCTACTTTTGACACAATTAGAGTTATCCGCAAATCTCAAAAAGAGGATTTACCACCCGTTTTTTTAGAAAAAAATAAGCCCGTTTTTGTTGAGGATATTAGAGAAATAGATTTGAGTAAACGGAAATTTTTAGAAGTCCCCCCCTCCCTATTTGAGCATAAAAATCTTGAAATATTGTCTTTATTTAATAATCAAATAACTGTTATGCCAAATGATATTGGGCAATTGTCGCAGTTAAAAACTTTGAATATTGGTAAAAATAAATTGACCGATTTGCCGCCCGCTTTGGGGGATTTGGCTCAATTAATAAGACTTAATATAGCTAATAATAAATTAAAAAAAATACCTAATTGCATTTTCAATTTATTCAATATCAATGATTTAGATATTTCTTCAAATAAAATAAAAAGCCTAACAAAAGATATTGGCGCGCTTACTCAATTGCAATATTTGAGTGTGCGCTTCAATGCTTTGAGTGATTTGCCAAGCGAATTTAGCAAGCTCACCGCACTCAAAGAATTGGATATGCGGCTTAATGGTTTTTCAAAAATACCAGAAGCATTGTGTACCCTTTCTCAATTGGAAAAATTGGATTTGAGTAGTAATCGCATTACTTCTTTACCGCTCGAATTTGGTAATTTGACGCAGTTGCAAACGCTTGATTTGCGCCGCAATTTGCTGCAATATATACCCGCCGAATTTGGCAACTTAGCACAACTGACCAGCTTAGATTTGAGTGAAAATGACTTACATTATTTACCCGAAGAAATCGGAAAATTGACCAATTTGAAAAAGCTCAATCTACGTGGCAATCCTATTTCACAAGAGGAAATGCGGCAGATTGAAAGGCTTTTACCGAATTGCAAAATTGATTTTTTTAGGATGTGGTAGTTGATTGTATTGACGGGGTGATTTGAAATCTAATGTCGTCAAATTAAGGTGAAATTCTTATTTTGTGCGGAGGTTTAGTAAACTGAAT
>JAYVKQ010000491.1:0-3221 GCA_043768285.1 Saprospiraceae bacterium
CGTAAAAACCAACAGTTTCGTTTCATCTTCCGAAAACGCAAAGGCTTTGATTTTCACTGGTTCTGATTTGCCCGCAGGTGTTAATTGGGCAGCGGTCAAAATATCCGTTTTGGTATTCAGTGGCAGTTGGTTTTTAATCAATGCCCCTTTGTCTATTTGATACAAGGCAGTGCCATCTTTTGACCATTTTTGTTGGGCATATACGCTTGTGATAGCGATAAAAAGGCATATTAATACTAAATATGGTTTAGGTGAAAACATGGTAATCGTTTTTTTATATCATTAATAATTGTTAGAAATGACGTAAAAATAAGGATTAATATTTACTTTTTCCATGCATTTTTTTCAATTTTAATTTTATACCCCCCTCAGTCATGCCTTTAGCTTGTCATGCCTTTAGCTTGATGGCGCAATGCGCCAATGGAGCGTTCGTACCATATTTTATCAATTTTTTACTCGAATTTAAGTAAAAGTAGCGTTTAATAACCGCAATGTCATTTCTTACCAATAGTCAATGAACGTCTTTTTTAAACCCAGCACCTTTGCACCATTCTTTCAGTCATTTAAAAAAGTGAATAATGAAAAAGTTTGGTGCAACAACAATTATCCTCATACTTGCCAGCATGATATTTGGGCAAAATTTGACGCAAACAGTCAGAGGGACGCTCCTTGATGAAGACAGCAAAATGCCACTAATCGGGGCAAATGTCATTATTGTAAACAGCAATCCTTTGGTGGGTGCTGCGACAGATGAAAATGGCAATTTTAAATTGGGAAATATTCCCATTGGGCGTATTGCTTTGAAATTGTCTTATTTAGGCTATGAAAATGCCGTTATTCCGAATATTGTTGTCAATTCTGGAAAGGAGGTCGTTTTAAATCTCACCATGCAAGAGTCTGCCGTGAAAATGGACGCCGTGGTAGTGACGGTGAATAAAAACAAAGGCGAAGCCCTAAACGATATGGCGATGATTAGTGCAAGGTCTATTTCGCCCGAACAAACCAGCCTTTACGCAGGTGGTTTTAACGACCCTTCTCGCATTGTTTCCAATTTTGCGGGCGTGACGAGTACCCAAGATGGCAGTAATGACATCATTGTTCGGGGTAATTCGCCCAAATATATGCAGTGGCGACTGGAAGGTGAACAGATTACAAACCCCAATCATTTTGCAGACCAAAGCTCCGCAGGTGGGTCTATCAGTACCTTGAACAACAATATTTTGGCAACTTCTGATTTCTATACAGGCGCATTTGCACCCGAATATGGCGATGTACTGTCGGGGGTTTATGATGTTAAATTGAGGACAGGGAACAATGAAAAAATGGAAGCTGTATTCGGATTTGGCTTAATCGGTACTGATTTGACGCTTGAAGGTCCTTTTAAAAAGGGATATGGCGGGTCTTTTCTCGTCAATTATCGCTATTCAACGGTCTCTTTGTTGAATAAAATGGGCTTGGTTGACGTGAAAGGGATACTTAATTTTCAAGATGCAGCCTTTAAAGTGGTGTTGCCGACTAAAAAAATGGGTGTTTTTTCACTTTATGGCTTGGGCGGGGCGAGTAATTTCACGTTTGAAGACATTACACCTGCCCTTTGGGAAACCCCTGGCGATAGGTTTATGTTCGCAGACATCAAAGAAGATTATAAAAAACAAGCGCATTTGCTCAATACGGGCATCAATCACACGTTGAGTTTGAACGATAATAGTTATATCAGAACGGCATTGACCTACGCGAATGAAGGGGTTGATGACGATATTTTTGAAGCAAAGTTCATCAAAATTCGAGATACAAAAGGCGAATTTTTACGGGACTCGGTGGTCAATCGCGCTTTAAATTTTACGGGGCGTTTGTCGAAACCCACTTACAGAGGTTCTGTTACCTACAATAATAAAATTAATGCCCGCCATAAAATCCAAATTGGGACTAAATACACGCTTTTTGCTTATGATTTCAACCAAAGTCAATTGCAAAACAATACCACAAATCGGGTTACTTTGGTGGATTTCAAGGAAAATATCGCCACAATTAGAAACTTTGTCAGTTGGAAATACAAGATAAATGAGGACTTGACGATGGTTTCTGGTTTTCACAATATGAATGTTTTATACAACAAAAAAAGCACTTTTGAACCAAGATTGGCAATAAATTGGAAGCTCAACAATACAAGTTCTTTCAATGTGGGTTATGGCAATCACAGCAATATGGAGGCAATTCATCATTATTTTGCTAAGGTAAAACAACCAAATGGCACAATAACGGAACCCAATAAAGACTTAGATTTACTCAAAGCGCACCATTTTGTGGTAGGTTATGAAAAGCGTTTTAGTAAAAATATGATGGTGAAAATTGAAGCCTACTACCAAGACCTCTACAATTTACCTGTCGAAAATAAGGACACAAGTTATTATGCGACGATAAACGAAGGCTTGGAATTTCGCTACATTGATTTGGTCAATAAAGGCAAGGGTAAAAACTATGGTGTGGAGCTAACTCTTGAAAAGTTTTTGAGCAATAACTACTATTTTTTAATCAATACGTCCATTTATCAATCAAAATACACCGCTTTGGAGGGTATTGAGCGCAATACGCTATACAATGGTAATTATTTGGTGAATTTTTTATTCGGGAAAGAGTTTGTAAATCTGGGTAAAAAGAAAAATCAAACGCTCGGTTTAAATCTCAAAGCCTTTGCAGGCGGTGGTAGAAAAATAATTCCTCTTTTGAGAGACGGACAAGGCAAAGTAGCCGTTGACCCTGCCAATAACCAATTTTGGGATTATAAAAAGGCATACCAAAACGATATTGATGATTTATACACAATCATTGCTTCTGTGAGTTATAAATGGAACAAACGCCGAACAACTCACGAATTGTTCTTAAATATAGACAATTTGACGAATACAAAAGGGCGCATAACTGAATTTTATGACGCCGATAAACCCAATTCTACGGGAAATCTTACGCAGTTTGGTATTTTTCCGAATTTGATGTATCGGGTTTATTTTTAGTTAAGTAATGATGAATGATAAATGATAAATGATAAATGATAAATATGTAAGACTTTGATTATCAAGCAATTGTAAATCCATCATTTATCATCATTGGTGTTCTAAAGATTTTGTTTAAACTTGAAAAGATGCTTTCGTTCACAGGTTTAGTAAACGGATTTTGATGATTTTTTGAGTGAAATTTATTTTTTTTTCAAAAAAAATAAATTT
>JAYVKQ010000492.1:0-2709 GCA_043768285.1 Saprospiraceae bacterium
CGATACCTGGTCATAACTTGACGCTGGCGGCAGTTGGTGCATTCATCTTATGGTTCGGTTGGTTTGGCTTCAATCCTGGTTCTACGTTGGCGGCAGTCGGCAAATGGGAATTGATTGGCACAGTTGCCACCAATACATTTTTAGCTTCGGCGGCAGGCGGTATTTCAACCATGATTTACACCCAATTTTGGTATAAAAAAGTGGATATTACGATGGTTATCAATGGTGTTTTGGCGGGTTTGGTTGCTATTACGGCAGGTTGTAATGTTGTGAGCCATAATTCAGCGATTGTCATAGGTTTAATTGCGGGTATCTTAGTTGATGTGGCTGTTGTCCTCATTGACAAACGCCATATTGATGACCCTGTGGGTGCGATTGCTGTACATGGCATCAATGGCACTTTTGGCACATTGGCTGTGGGTCTTTTTTCAGCATCAAATGGTCTTTTCACGACAGGACAAACGCAGCAATTAGGCGTGCAGGCATTAGGAGTTGCCACTATTGCAGCATTTTCCTTCGTGACCAGCTACGCAATTTTTACTATATTGCATAAAACCATTGGCATTCGCGTAACTCGCATTGAGGAGCAAGCGGGGATAGACAGCGTAGAATACGGTGTTGAATCATATGCCACATTTGAATAATCTTTTAAAATCCATATAAGATGAAAAAAATAGAAGCCATAGTAAGACCTTCTAAATTAAAAGCAATTCAATCTGCTTTGATTGCTGCCGATATTCCTTGCATGACCGTCATGGCTGCCAAAGGTTCAGGTTTGCAAAAAAGTTATGCCGAAGTATATCGCGGTACAGAACGCCCTTTGATATTACACTCTAAGGTATTGATAATGTGCATAGTCAGTGACGAAAACCTTGAAAAGTGCATCAATGTCATCATGGAAAATGCGTCTGAAGGCAATTTGGGCGATGGGAAAATTTTTGTATATGATGTACTGGATGCTGTGCGTATTCGCAATGGCGTAAGGGGAAGTGATGCTATTAGATAGGAAGAGGTAGAACACATATTGTAAAATGTGACTTAGTTGCCCCAAATTATCCAGTTAGGAAAATTTGGGGCAACTTAATTTGGGGGTTTATCACGGCTACCCCTTGCTATTTTTCACAAATGGGCTTATATTTGTGATATTCTTTTTTGAAAAACAAACAACTGTGAACATCATGAAAGCTATCATCGTCAAACTTGCCTTGACATTATCTCTATGCCTTTCTGTTAATTACTTATCTGCGCAAAGGGCGTTATCCCCAATTCCCATGCACTGGTTTTCAAAGGCTTTAACTTTCGCTGTGTATTGTAAAAATCAAGCTACTTCCTCAAAAAAGGCGAAGGTTATAGAATCCAATGTAATAACCATTACAATTATAAATTGCGCTGAAAAAAAGGAGGAAATGAAGATAGTACAGTAATGATATTTTCCTATACTGTTAAGTAAGAACGACTCTTGGATTAACCCATTTATACAAAACATCGGCAACAAGATTGCCTATCAAAATCAGTAGCGTACTAAACATAAAAATAGTATAAACAATATACCAATCGCGTTCGCCAAGTGCTTCGAAGATAGTGACACCCATGCCGTTGATATTGAAAATAAATTCAATGATAAATGATCCCGTTATCAAAATCGGCAACAATTGTCCGAACAGCGTAATCAAAGGAAAAAGGGCGTTTTTTAAGACGTGCTTATATAGTATTGACCGTTTCGTCAATCCTTTTGCTTGTGCGGTACGCACATAATCCAAACCCAAATTGTCTTGTATCGAACTTAGTGTAAGCCGTGAAATATACATGGTCGGATGAGTGACAAGGCATAGTACAGGCAAAATAAAATAGGGCATATTATTGAATAAAAAAGCGGCAATCGAACCATTCGGGTCAAAATCGCCTAAACCTGCGTGTGGGAATATTTTGATGCCATATTCGGGCGTTGTCAAAAAACGAATAGCTAACATTGCTATCCAAAAAGTAGGTAGCGCATAAATAGCAAAAACGGTACTTGATAGCCACTTTCCTCTTCTTTTATCTTTATTTATAGCCAAGTAAATCCCTAATGGTACACCCAATAAATAAGAAAAAAAGATGGTACAAAGGCTCAAAAGGAGCGTAATACTGAGGGGGGTGCTTATGCGCGTCCAAATGCTTTGTCCATTATTCGAGAAGCCAAATTTACCTTTTAGGAATGACAATATCCACGTATGATATTGATTATCAAGGCTATACCAATAAAGAGTTGGTATATATAGTTGATTGCGGGTTGCCTTATTTTTTACAGATTGATAGGCATGGTAAATGGTAAATATATCATTCCGATTAGCCGCCTCTTTTTTCAATTCATCGAGTAGTAAAGTTATTGCGGCATCCCTGTCTTGCAAAAGCAATTGTTGTAGGGCATTATTTATAACAATCGAAGTATCTCGTTTTGATACAGCATCTTTGATATTATTATGGTATTTAATAATATCTTTTGCATTGCCATATTGCTGAATAAGTTTTTCAACGGCAATCCGTTCATCTTTCCGAATGATGGTATATAAATCTTTTGGATAGGCTTTTGAAGTGATTGAAAAATAAAAAACAGGCTTGTCTAACCCCATTTCTTTCGCCATTTGTGCATATTCAGCATCCGTTGGCTTTGTCGAGCCGTTTTCATTGGTAGATATGTTTAATTTATGCTCAATGGGGTCGTCGGTT
>JAYVKQ010000493.1:0-2638 GCA_043768285.1 Saprospiraceae bacterium
TAAGTAAATGTACCGTCGAATTCATTCGACGGAGGCGGTGATAATCAATGGTTTACGCAGCCCGTCGAATGAATTCGACGGTACATTTTAACCAGCTTAATTCTTCTTTGTTACATAATGCTTTAAAAGCGTAATACCTGTTACATATCGAATTTTTTACCCTAAAATTTGTTGTTTTCAATAATTTTACTACATTGTTTCAATTTTTAAAATTATAAAAACCTATACCTTGATAATAGCCATACCAAAAGAAACCAAAACAGGAGAAACCCGCGTTGCCCTTACACCAGACATAGTAAAACAGGTAGTCAAAGCAGGGTTTAGGGTGCAAATTGAGGCAAATGCGGGTTTAAAAGCCTCATTTAGCAACCAAAACTATCTTGATGCAGGTGCAGAAATTGTAGAAAATGCCACGCAATTATGCCAAACAGCCGATATTGTTTTGAAAGTTAATGCGCCTACTGCATCGGAAGCATCTCTTATAAAGGAGGGTTGTACGTTGATATCTTTCCTATATGCCTACACCGTTCCTGACCTTTTGTCTGTGCTTAACCAACGCCGTATCAATGCTTTTTCGATGGATGCGGTGCCGCGCATTACCCGCGCCCAAAAAATGGATGCTTTGAGTTCGCAAACCAACTTGGCGGGATATAAAGCTGTCATAAAAGCTGCCAATACGATTGGCAAAATTTTCCCATTGATGATGACCGCAGCAGGCACAATAACACCCTCAAAAGTGCTGATTTTTGGCGCGGGTGTGGCAGGGTTGCAAGCCATTGCTACCGCTAAACGCTTGGGTGCCGTAGTAGAAGTTACAGATGTGCGCCCCGAAACCAAAGAGCAAGTGGAGTCGCTCGGTGGGCGTTTTATCGAAGTGGACAATAAAAGCGGCATTACAACTGAGGGGGGGTATGCACGCGAAGTGTCGGCAGAATTTTTGGAAAAACAACAAGCCCTTATCCAACAGCGCATTCGGGAGGCGGATATTGTCATCACGACAGCCCTTGTGCCTGGCAAAAAAGCACCCGTTTTGATTACCAAAGAGATGGTCGAGAGTATGAAATCGGGTAGTGTGATTGTGGATATGGCTGTAGAGTGGGGCGGCAACTGTGCTTTGAGCCAAAAGGATGCGACCATTGACATAAACGGTGTGACGATTATAGGCGTATCCAACCTCCCAGCCGAATTACCTGTCAATGCGTCTGAACTGTATGCCCGAAATATTTCAACTTTATTGCTGCACCTCGCCGATAAAGACGGTTTCAAATGGGATATGGAAGAAGATATTACCAAAGGGTCTTTAATCACCTATCAAGGGAGCGTGGTTCACGCTTTTACGAATGACATTTTAAATAAAACAATATGAGTTCAGAAACCTTAATTGCTTTGCTCTATATCCTCGTCATGGCGAGTTATGCGGGCTTTGAATTGATTTCAAAAGTGCCTCCAACACTACATACGCCCTTGATGTCTGGCTCTAATGCTATATCGGGTATCACGATAGTCGGCGCAATTCTCTGTTGCAATGCTTTGGGCTATACCACTACGAGTAAAATATTGGGTATGCTCGCCGTTGCTTTAGCCATGATAAATGTGGTGGGCGGCTATGCTGTGACGGATAGAATGTTGAAAATGTTTAAGAAAAAATAATCAAATGACGAAAGAAACTTTAGATATACTTATCAAATTAGCCTATTTGGTGTCTGCCATTTTGTTTATTATTGGTATCAAAAGGATGCAAAAAACAGCGGATGCCCGCAAAGGCAATTTCATATCAGCCGTAGGAATGGCGATAGCTGTCGTTGCTACGTTGTTACAAGTCAATGTTTTGACTTTGCCCGAAATATTTGTGGCGGCTTTAATCGGCTCAATCATCGGTTGGGTCTATGCCTATCGTGTAGAAATGACCCAAATGCCAGAGATGGTGGCATTGTTCAATGGTTTTGGCGGCTTGGCTTCGCTATTTGTAGGCATTTCAGATTTTTATTTAAAACAAGTTGAGCAAGGCTTAACACCTGATACGGTGACGAATATCTCTATCGTGCTATCCGTTTTGATTGGCGGTGTTACATTCACAGGCTCAATGGTGGCTTGGGGCAAACTCAATGGCAAAATATATGGTAATGCCGTTATTTTCAAAGGGCAACACGCCATCAATTTGATATTGATATTACTCACCGTATTTGCAGGGGGTTGGTTGGTGTATGACCCCTCAGTAGTGAATGTCTTGTGGTTTATTGCAGCTGTATCCTTACTATTAGGAGTATTAGTCGTAATCCCGATAGGCGGTGCAGATATGCCTGTGGTTATTTCTTTGCTCAATTCTTATTCAGGCATGGCAGGTTGTGCAACGGGTTTTGTGTTGGGTAACTATATGCTGATTGTGGCAGGGGCATTGGTGGGGGCTTCGGGCATTATATTGACAAATATCATGTGCAAAGCCATGAACCGTTCGCTGTTGAATGTGCTTCTGGGTGGTTTTGGTACAACGTCCACATCCGTAGTAGGTGGTAAAGCCTCAGATATGGTTATCAAAGAAGTGGGCATAGAAGAAGCCGCGATGATATTCGATTCGGCATCATCTGTGATAGTCGTGCCGGGTTATGGTATGGCAGTAGCCCAAGCGCAGCATATCATT
>JAYVKQ010000494.1:0-11628 GCA_043768285.1 Saprospiraceae bacterium
AAACTCAATATTGCAATCGTTTTAGGTGACATCGTATGCCCATTTACAAGTGCTAATTGCTTGTTAGGGTCAGATAATGAAGGTAAATAAGGGGATAAGTTATTATAAGCGACAAATTCGTTGGCAACCAATTTTTGACCCATAAATGCACCCGCTTGAAAAATTTCATCATAAGGCACACCCATACACCATGCAAATATGGAGAAAAAAGAACCCAGAATAGTATCCAAGCTAAATTCAGGATGCCCCGCAAAACTGCCTATTTTGCCCAAACCAAAATTGACGAGCGCAATCAAAGCCAAAAAGCCAATCAACATGGCAGCGACATTTAAGCCGATTTTTAATCCATCGGTACAACCCGCAGATATGGCATCAACCAAATTGGAGTGGGCTTTTTTTACGTCAATACTCACTTGCCCTGTCGTTTCTGATTGTTCCGTTTCTGGGAATATGATTTTAGATATAGCCAATGCGCCAGGTGCTGCCATGATACTCGCCGCCAATAGATATTCGGCTGGGACACCCAAACCAATGTAGGCTGCCATCACACCACCCGATATACAAGCAAAACTACCTGCCATAGAAGCCATCAACTCGCTTTTTGTCATACCTTTTAAATAAGGTTGTATCATAATTTGGGCTTCTACTTGACCCACAAAGGCACTCCCGATATTCGATAGGGCTTCTGCGCCACTCACTTTCATCAGCCAAAATAGACCTTTTGCTAAAAACTGCACAATGCGCTGTATGATACCCCAATGGTAGCCAATATTCACCAATACAGCTACGAATAATATAGTAGGTATTATTTTAAAAAAGAATATGAAACCGCCTGGTCCTCCAAACGCTCTATTCACTGCTACCGTATTGATGAGTGGTCCAAAGACAAAAGCTGCACCCTCTTGCGAAAAGTCAATTACTTTCGTAACAGCATCGCCAACGGTCTTAAAAAGCCATTTGCCCATAGGCGTTTTCAATATAAAAAGTGCTAATATTAATTGGAGTAACAAGCCTACGCCGACTGTTCTCAAATTAATAGCTTTACGGTTGTTGGATAGTAAAAATGCGATACCCAAAATGAGGGCAATGCCCAAAACGCCTGTAAATCTCTCCATAGCTTTGCGTTGTTCTTTCGTTGTGAATGTTAAAAATTATAATCAATGCTCAAAAATAGAAAAATATTTATGGATACAAAGAATAAAACCAAAGTAATTACTTAGGCAGCCACTAATTGCACTAATTGCACTAATTCGCACTAATTTTATTTTAGATTTCTGAAAATTTTACATAAAAAAATTAGTGAAAATTAGTGCAATTAGTGGCTGCCTCAAATGTTTAAACCACAATTGCTTTTAAAACTTCTATTTGATGAACCGTTATTGCTGTTTAGATGTTACTTTTGCAGCGATTATGGAAAATTTACAACGGGTTATATATCAAGATTTGGGGCGCATCTCCTACAAACAGGCTTGGGATTATCAATCACAATTGCAAAAACAAGTGATTGATGCTAAACTTGTGGCTCGAAAACGCTTAGAGGCTACCCCCCCCTCAGTATTTTACGATGTCGGAAGTGGGATGTCGGATGTCGGATTAGGTATAGAGTACCCTTTAACTGCTCAAAATCCTCATTATCTACTTTTTTGCGAACACAATCCCGTTTATACGCTCGGCAAAAGTGGTTCAATTGACAACCTTTTATTGAATGAAGAACAATTGGCGGTGCGGGATATTGAGTTTTTTAGAATAAATAGAGGTGGCGACATTACGTATCATGGACCCGGTCAAATAACGGGTTATCCCATTTTTGATATCGAGCAATTTTTTACCGATGTACATAAATATGTGCGCTATTTGGAAGAAACTGTTATTCGCACAATGGCAGATTTGGGTTTAGAAGGGTATCGCATAAAAGAGTACACGGGCGTTTGGATTAACACCAAAAAAGATGGTAAAGCGCGTAAAATATGTGCTATTGGGGTGCATTTTAGCCGTTGGGTGTCGCTGCATGGTTTCGCTTTTAATGTTAATACGGATTTGACTTATTTTAAAAATATTATCCCCTGTGGCATCGCCGATGAAGATAAAGATGTGACCTCATTAAGCACCGAACTTGGCAGAGAAATTGACATAAATGAAGTGAAACATATATTAAAAGGGCATTTTGCTGATTTGTTTAATTATAGATACGATTAGTAAAGTATGAAGTATAAAGTATGAAGTGTGAGCGTTATGGGAACATTTCTCACCTGCTATTGATAAATCTCACGCATATAATTGGAAAAATCAATAGCGGGCGATTTTAATCGCCCTGCGAAATATTCCCATAATGCTCATACTTCATACTTTACACTGCATACTTCAAAACTAAACTGATTTAAAATGAAAAAAGATATTCCAGAACTGAAAGTTGAAGATATGGCAATCGCCATTGCCCCACGTGACCCTTTTTTAGAAGAAGAACTTTGGGACACTTTTATCATCAATTTTAAGGAAGATACAATCAAAAACGTCTTGGTCGTGTCGCGTGGCTACGGCGAAGACGAAACGGGCGATAGCCGTCAAACGACTACATTACGCCATTTTTTTCCAGAAATAGGACCTCTGGAGTTACAACAAATTGAACCTATTGCGAAGGAATTGTTTTGGATGGCACATGAGTATTGGGTCAGCTTTTCTTATAATGGGCATATGTACGACAAAAGATATGTGTTCGTAAATGGCAGTATTGATACCGTCAATTTTACGAAAATTCCTATTTTGAATAGGAAAGGGGTGATGATTAAATAGTTGATAGTGTATCGTTCAGAATTTAATTTCTGAAAATTCCGCATATGGGCATTATGATGGCATCTTAATGGTAATTGATATTTACCACGAAAGCCATCAATAGCGGGCGATTTCAATCGCCCTGCGGATGTGAAAATAAATGCAGAAATGCCTTTTTATTCTTACGCGGAATTGTTGAGTTAATACTACATTAAAATTTTTGCATTTCGCAGGGCGATTGAAATCGCCCGCTATTGATAGATAAATGCTAAAAATCTATCGCCTTGCACAATGCAAAACAATAGCAATTAGCCTTTATAAAAAAAGAGTTACATGAAAATAAAATTAACCCAATGCCTTCTATCCATTTGCCTCATGTTGGCAATTGCTTTACCTGCACAAAATAGTGACAATCAAAAGTTTGTAGAAATAACTGGGCGTGGAGAGGTTGCTTATTTTCCCGATATGGTCCAGTATATGATAGTCATCAGCGACTATGACAATCTTGATGCTAATGATGAACCCCTCTCGCCTGACAAAGCGAAGGAGTATCTTGAAATGCGGAAAATAAAAATGCAGGAGCGATACAAGCAAATTTGGCAAGTGCTAAAAACAGAAGGCATTACGGAAAATGCGCTTGTATTGGAGGAGAAATATGATATTCAAAACCTAAACAATCAAGATTATTTGAACAAATCGTTTATGGTCAAGTTTACGGATTTTCAAAAATTCAAGCGCATTATCCTCAAAATCAAGGATTTGAAAGGTGTAAATGGGCAAATCATGGATGCACAAGCTAAAAATATCGAAGAATTGCGCGACAAAGCCATGCTGTCAGCTATTGAAGATGCCAAATTGAAAGCCAATAAATTAGCAAAAGCGGTGAATTCGACTGTTGGCAATGTTCTCCAAATTAGAGAAACGAATGATATTGCACCCACTTTAGATGCGGGTTGGACGGCATATCCCTCATTGGGCGATATACCCCAAAATGTAAATAGCGACGGTCTTTCAAGAAATGAAATAAATGAAGAAGGTAAATTTGTATTAAGACAAGCCGTTCTAATAAAATTTTCGTTGATAAATAATTGATTATCAATATTATGCGCTTTTGCAGGTTCGGGAAACTTTAAAAGTTTCTCGAACCTTGATATATGCTAAAATACTGAGGGGGTATGTTCACATTATCCATTATCATTAGCGTTCAAAAGATTTTGTTTTAAAATAACGTATTGATTTTCAATAATTTACAATGCTTCTCGACAAAGGTTTAGTAAACTGAAAATTATTTTTTTGAAAAAAAATAATTTTCAGTTTACTAAACCTACGCTCGAAACGTTTTTATGCTATTTACCAAAATCCTTTGAACACTAATTATCCATTATCCATTATCCATTATCCATTAAAAAAATATGCAGGGAAAAAAAATTAGTGAATCGCGCACAGTCATGACCGAAATGGTAATGCCCAACGATACAAACCCAATGGGCAACCTTATGGGTGGTAATTTATTAAAATGGATGGATATTGCGGCAGCTATCTGCGCTGGAAGGCATACCGAATCGCAGGTGGTAACGGTCTCAGTTGACCATGTGTCTTTTCAAAAGCCGATATTCAAAGGTGATATTGTGACACTCGAAGCCGTTGTGACGCGGGCATTTCATACTTCTGTTGAGGTTTTTGTAGAAGTATTTGCGGCGAATATGAAAGGCGGTAATCCACGCCGTTGCAACCATGCCTATTTGACTTTTGTCGCTTTAGATGAAGTGACGGGTAAACCGACTAACGTAGAAGCTGTGATACCCTTATCGGGCGAAGAAGAAAAACAATATGACGAAGCCAATCGCCGCCGAGAGTTGCGCCTAATATTAAGCGGCAAAATGAAACCCGAAGATGCGACGGAATTGAAAACTTTATTGAACGTAAAAGATTGATTATCAAAATATTAAATTAGGAAATTAACTTATCTCAAATTTTTCAATAATTACATTGCGTCACTACGTGACTTTAGATACACTTGGGAGTGATACTTGTTATAAACATTGAGACCCTAACGGGTCTATGAAAAATGCTCGAATTTTTGTCGCGTTAGCGACAATATGTTTATAACAATAATTAACACCGAAACATTCTTAGTCACGTAGTGACGCAATGTAACTATTGAAAAATTCGAGATAAGTTAAAGCCCATCATATCCAATTATGAACCGCATAACCACCCTTTTTAAGAATAAAAAAAGCCATATTCTCAACGTCTATTTCACCGCAGGCTATCCAAACCTCTCTGATACTGAGGGGGTCATCCACGCGCTCGAAAACGAAGGTGTTGATTTGATAGAACTCGGTATGCCATATAGCGACCCTTTGGCAGATGGACCAACCATTCAGGAAAGTGGCGCAAAGGCTTTGGAGAATGGCATGACCGTAGATACGCTATTCAATCAAATCGAAAATGTGCGCAAAACGTCGCAGATTCCTTTGATTTTGATGGGTTATTACAACCAAGTGATGCAATATGGCGACACGCTTTTTTTTCAAAAATGTAAAGAAATGGGCGTAGATGGTTTGATATTGCCCGATTTGCCTTTGGAAGTGTATGAAAAACAATATAAAAAATTGCTCGCCGAGGCGGGTATCACCATATCATTTTTAATCACACCCCAGACCCCCGAAGCACGTATTCGTAAGATTGATAAACTCTCCACAGGCTTCGTCTATATCGTATCAAGCTATGCGATTACGGGCGCGAAAACGGGTATTTCAGACACTCAAATAGACTATTTCAAGCGTGTACAAGCTATGAAATTGAAAAACCCAACCCTTATTGGCTTCGGCATTTCTGATAAAGAAACCTTTGATACAGCGTGTCAATATGCCAACGGTGCGATAATCGGGTCAGCATTTATCAAGGCTTTGACGAAGGGCAATGATGTGAAAGAAGTGACGAAACAGTTTATTGCGTCTATTTTAAAATAGTTTTTTTTATTTAACACATAGCGATGAGGATAAGGACATTATGGTGGCATCGGAAGGGCGATTAAAATCGCCCGCTATTGATTTTGACCACGAATATCCATCAATAGAGGGCGATTTCAATCGCCCTGCGAGTAGATAAACTATTGTACAAATGCCTTTTGGTTCATTCTCGTAATTGCTTATTTTATTTGTAAAATATTAATTATCAAATATTTATAAATAAAAACTATATGTTCTATGTGCCTATGCGTTAAAAAGAATAAGCATAATGCCCCGTCATGGTATATTCAAACAAACAATCCGACAATTCCTGCCCGTTACCAATATTATGGACAATTAAATACCGCTTGCCATCGCTCGATTTTCGATTGGAAACCATGCCAATATGCGTCAAGCCACGACCCAATTCCCACGTCACTATATCGCCCGCTTGAAATAGGGATGGGTCATCAGATATAGCTTTTACCCTACCAAATCGCTTGAAAAATACTTGCAAATTAGGCACGCGGCGGTGGTCAATATTGGTATCCGTTTTTTTTAAGCCCCATATTTTGGGATAGAGATTGAAGTTTTTGACCATATCTTCATGCACTTTTTGCTGCAAATCAATCCCCAGTTTGGGATACGTCCGAATGACCACATCTGTACACACGCCTTTATCGGCGGGCACATCGCCATTAGGGTAGCGGATAGCAAAATAGGCAGGGTCATACACCACTTTTTGCTGCGTCAAACTAACTGCCGCTTGCGCAATAGTTAATGCTTTTGGTGGTATCGAAATGGTATCAACGGGGTATAAACCATTGACTGCATTTTCAAACGCGGGGGATTGTTGGGCATTTTTACAAGAGAATGATAAAAATGCCGTGAAGATAAGGGTTGTCAGAAGTAGAATACGCATATGTAAATATTGTATTTTAAAATGTAAATTATCAAATATAAATAGACATATTTTGAAATAATATAAAGAAAACCTTCACTTTTGTAGTATTTATTAATTATACACACTCAAAAGGTATGGTTCAACTAAAATTCAGTTAATATGGTACAGTCAATGCACTCAACAGAAGATAATAAAACGCAGATTATACATATCATTGAACGTATCGAAAAAATCAATGACATGATTGCGTTACATATGCAATATGAAGCTGATGATTTTATGATACGGCAATATCAATCTCGTAAAAGTCATTTATTGCAAGATTTACAAAATGTGCTTGAAAGCCTACACATTAAGGCAGAACTGAGTATTTCAGCTTAGTTGATTATGTATTTTAATATATTGATATTGAACATTTTGCATTTTATTACAAAAGCCTTTCTCTATCAAGAGAAAGGCTTTTGTAATAAAATGCTGAGGGGGTGTCAAAGCACTTTACTTTATATTTTACGCCACCGCGAATTCAGTATATTCCCGATGATAGGCAGGATAATATGCTAATACAATATCTTTTTTAGAGACACCTTTTTCTAAAAGAAAATTTGCAAAACCAGTTTCGGTATTGTCTTCTTGTATCCAAATATGCCCATTTATAATATCAGCATGGAATATGATATTATAAATTCTATTATTTTTTTCCCATCCAATAGCAATGAGTTGATATATATCATTCTTACTGTCTTCAACAACTTGATAGCGAACATCGGGGGTATTTGCTCCTTCGAGATACGCGGCATATTCGCTCATTGCTTCAATAATGACTTTCCGAAAATTACTTATTCTATCCATTCTACTAAAATTTTAAGATGTGTATCATATAAAATGAATTTCATTCCTAAATCCTCAACAACTTCCCTTGCCCAATCATATTTGATAATTCTATTGTAAACGAAATCGGGTAAGGCAACATACAAAGTTCTATCAGGGTCATTTTTTAAAAGCAATTTATTGTACACATAATATTGCCCCACAGCCAATAGAAAATCATGCAATATAGAAATGTGTACAAAACTCTTTACTTCAACAGCAATTTTGACTTGTTCTTTTTCAGCGACGAGTACTTTTTCCGCTCCTAAATCTGTCTGCAAGCCGCCTTCTTTTTTGCTATGAAGTAGCAAAGGGTCGCGTGTAACAAGCCAACCTTCATTTTGAAGAGCTTCTTTAACTAAACTATGAAATAGGTCTCTCGCCACTTATTATTACAAATTTAGGGTGAATTTTTATAAAAATCAAATATAAATGTATTGAATTAAACAGAATAATACAAGTTACTATATTTTGAATAAACATCTTTTAAAAAAAACTTTCCCACATTGAAAAGGCTTTTTTGTTGAAAATACTGAGGGGTATATAATCATCACTGTTTTTTCAAATAAGCAATCAACGCCTTCCGAATATCATTCCGCAAATCGGTAGCATCATTAGCATCGGGTTTTTGCACATTGCTGATATTGGGATTTGTTTCGGTAAAAAAATCCATATTTGTTTCCTTGCCTGATAGTAGGAAATCATTCACCATAACGTGATAGGTTTTATTGTAATCAAGGAGATTGTTGTTAATGGTAAAACTCTTAGTCGCATCATTGAATACAATATTATACCATTGCAAATAGCCGCCTCGACCTTTGCTCAACAAACCTGCTGTCAAAATGCGGTTGAGTTCTACGCCTTTTATATCAATTTCAAATAATTTGCCACCATAGGGCAGTATACGCACTATGTCGGCTTGCGATACCGTACCTTGTATCAAATCGTCAATACGCACTGAACCACTATTGAAAAAAGCGCAATCCAAAGGCTTCTTTGCCGTTGCCGCCATTGCTTTTGTAATAGCTGCACCCAAATTATTTTGCTGCAAACGGATAGTTGCCGAACGCCCGTCCAATACATCTTTTAGCTTTGTCACCACTTCATCAGGACTAAAGCCCGCAGATTTGAAGGCATTTGAAGCAATATCTGTCCATTTTTTAGCAACGGTAGCCGTTTCAGCATCTTCAGTAATTTTATCATCAATCATCACCAATTGCGAGCTAATGGTTACGGCTTTGGTTTTTATGTCATATGAGCAGCGATGCACGTAAGCACTCACGGCATTGGCATCCGCTTTGGCGACAATGGATTTGCCGATTTTATATATCTGATTGTT
The DNA here is from genome assembly GCA_043768285.1 of Saprospiraceae bacterium. Taxonomy (GTDB): domain Bacteria; phylum Bacteroidota; class Bacteroidia; order Chitinophagales; family Saprospiraceae; genus JAAFJT01. Next base: position 8,834 of record JAYVKQ010000494.1, read on the forward strand.
GTGTTCGTGTCCGCCCATGATGAGTGATACTGAGGGGTTGCGCTTTGCCACTTCTTTGTCGTCATCAACGAGTAAATGTGTCAAACCAACTATCACATCGCTTTCTTTTTTCAAAATATCATCCACGAGGGAGTTTGAGCGTTCAAAAAAATCGCTATAATGGATATAGTCTTTTTTATTGGCATCGAGTACCAAACCGAATATGCTGACTTTCACCATTTCGCCGCTTGTGCCGTCTTTCACTTCCAAAATTTTATATTCTGGAAAACCCGTATTCTCAGGGTCTTTTGAGCGATGAAAAGGTTCAATCCCTTCGCCGACTTGATGGAAGGCATTGCTCGAAATCCATTCAAATTCGCTTTCATCAATCCGTTTTTGTAAATCCACAAAATCGAGGTCAAACTCGTGGTTGCCAAAACAGACGTAATCAATCCCTGTTTTGTTCATCACTTCCACCATTTGCTTGCCTTTGATGCCTTCGCCTTGATGTTTCAACGTACCAATCAACGAAGGATTGAGGAAATCACCCGCCATGACGGTAAACGTATTCGGGTTTTCAAGCATTAGTTTTTTACGCAAAGTCGCTATACGCGCCATGCCACCGATTTTTCCATCGCCCAACGGGGCAATTTCATACACATCGTTGACGTGTAAAAATATCCACTCCACCTTACCATCGGCTTTGCCATAGGTCGTCAATTTTTGGGTGGGGGTGCAGCTATAAAAGGCGAGTATCGTTAAGAAGGTGGTCAAAAATGGTTTTATTCTCATGTTAAACGGTCTTTTTTTTATCAAAAATGGTTTTATGGACAAATGTAAGAGATTATTTAAAATGAATGTGATATAACATAAAAACGAAACACGAATTACGCGAATTATTAATCGAATTTTTCTAATTTAGATGTAATGATTTATTTTAGATTAGAGAAATTCGATTAATAATTCGTATTTCTATTATAATCAAACCCTTTTTTTAGAAAAAATACTGAGGGGGTATCTATATTTGCGCCGAAAACACTATTCATCATTTATCATTCAACACTTATCATTAATATTCATGGATTTTTCAAAAATACCTTCTCCTTGCTACGTGCTTGATGAAAAGAGGCTGCGACAGAATTTAGAACTTATGCAGCGTGTGCGTTTGGCAACGGGGGCGCATATCATTGTGGCATTTAAAGGCTTTTCGATGTGGTCGGCGTTTCCGATGGTGCGTCAATATTTGGATGGGGCTACGGCATCGAGCATGAACGAAGCGCGACTGTGTTTCGAGGAAATGAAAACGCTCTCACATTCCTACGCGGCGGTGTATTTTCCTAAGGATTTTAAGAAAATTATGGACTATTCGAGCCATATTTCCTTCAATTCTTTAAGCGAATTTCATCGCTATTATCCTAAAGTGAAAGCCTATACCAAGCATCCTATTTCGTGTGGTCTGCGCATCAATCCTGAATATTCGGTTGTAGAAACGGAGTTGTATAACCCCGGTAAAGCGGGTAGCCGTTTGGGTATTGATATTAAAAATATAGGCGAAAAACTGCCCGAAGGGGTGGAAGGTATCCATGTGCATTGCTTATGCGAATCAAGTGCCGAAGATACTGAGGGGTTGCTTAAAGCGGTGGAAACCAAGATGGGGCATTTTTTGCCAACAATAAAATGGCTCAATATCGGCGGTGGGCATTTGATGACCAAGGAAGGTTATGATGTAGCGCATTTGATTTCTGTTTTGAAAAATTTTAAACAACGCTATCCACATATAGATTTAATACTCGAACCTGGTAGCGCGGTAGGGTGGGATACAGGCGTTTTAGTATCAAAAGTATTGGATATTGTGGATAATCATGGCACCAAAACGCTGATGATTGACACCAGTTTTACGGCGCATATGCCCGACACTTTAGAAATGCCCTATCGCCCACGCATACGGGACGCGAGTGACCCAATTGAAGGAAAACCTACTTACCGCATTGGCGGAACAAGCTGCCTAAGTGGCGATTATATGGATTTTTATAGTTTTGATACTGAAGTTAAAGTCGGTGATACCCTCATTTTGGAGGATATGATACACTATACGATGGTGAAAACGTCTACATTTAATGGCGTGCCGCACCCCTCTATCGGCATTTGGCGCGAAGACAATACATTCAAATTGTATCGCAAATTTGGCTATAATGACTACAAAAGACGACTATCTTAAACAAAATCTGATGCTATGGATAAAAAGAAAACTAAGGATAAGCAACCGATTAGATATTTTGTAATGGATAATCCTTAGCATCATTATTATCTTTAACATCTTAATTCAATTTACAAAACTATGACCTACTGGCTCATCAAATCAGAACCCGAAACTTTTTCGTTAGAAGATTTTAGGAAAGAACAAGTTACTGTATGGTACGGCGTGCGCAACTATACGGCGCGCAATAACCTCAAAGCGATGCAATTGGGCGATATTTGCCTATTCTATCGCAGTGTGACGAAACCCGCTGTGATTGCTCTCTCAAAAGTGGTGCGCGAACACTATCAAGACCCGACTACCGAAGAAGTGGCGTGGGTTGCCGTAGAGGTGCAATTGATAGAAGAATTCAAATCAGAAGTATCACTCAATACTATTAAAGGCATTCCCGAATTACAACATATGGCATTGTTGAAATTGAGCCGCTTATCGGTGCAGCCTGTGACGGAGGAGGAGTTCGCACTCATTTGTAAGATGGGGAGAGCTGGTTTTAGTGATAGTTAAAAATTTGTTAGGTCGGGTTTAGTAAACTGATTTTGATGATGTTTTTATTTTTTTT
>JAYVKQ010000495.1:0-5314 GCA_043768285.1 Saprospiraceae bacterium
CATCTGGATAATAGGGCTTCACATATGTGGATTTACTTCACCTTGACCTAAATCAAAGAAAAATTGTTCACTTTGGGGAATGACAAATGAAACTTCCCACATTTTTGAAAAAAATTGCTCGTCAAAAGTAAAAGCAGTATATCTATTTTGTAAGTTAATGGCGTTAAAATACTGAGGGGGTAACGCAGTCAATGCGTTACCCCCTCAGTATTTTTTATCAAAAAAGTATTTTATGCCAACGTCTGTTCAGCTTTTTTGCGTGCTAAACGCATAGATTTTGTCTTTAATACGGACACAAAAGGGGCAACAATATATACCTTTATAAGATACCCAATAATGGTCTGCTCGTTCAAATGAGGTTCAATGAGGTGCTTTACGCGGTCATGGGCTTCGCGCAATTCGCTCCAATGCGTGTTCGCACGCAAGTGATGTACCGTATGCAAGCCATTATTGAATAGCATTGCACCCGTAAATTTGCTGACGAAATTGCGAGAATGATTATAATCCGATTCCTCGTCAGCATGGACGTGTTGGATATAGTTGAAAATTAATACAGAAAACAAAGCTACTTGATGCGGTATGACGATAAACAACAAAGACTTGCGCCAATCTAAATACAACGATACCGCCAAAAGCACCCCTAATGCCAGATATTGACCTACGGCAAGAAAAAAGTTCGTTTTATTATGTACCCACATATGCCGCAGATAATTCATCACTGGGCTTTGTTGATAATAGGCACTGATAGAGGGATAGCTCAAAAGTGTTAAGATATTATTCTCTTCGCTGAAGCGATAGGTTATCGTATAATCCCCTTCTTTATTGTTAAATTTATGATGATTACGGTTGTGTGTCGGTATCCAACCAAAGGCAGGAAAGCCGTAGAAAAGTGTAATCCAATAATCTGTAATATTATTCATCACCTTTGACGACCACATAGGCACATGGTTGTGATTGTGGGCAATAACAGAAACTGAAATCGCCAAATATAAAGAAATAATGAAAGGTATTACGTGGAAGCCAAAATGCCATTGAAAAAAAAGCATGGCAGTAGTTAAAGACAAGAACACCAATGTTTTGATGTCGGCTTTGTATTTGAGCATACTTTGGTCTTATTTTGTAAGCGTGAACAGAAATTTTTGTAAAATTAATATTAAGATTTGATTAAATCACTGTTTAGCTTGGTTTATTTGTTAATTAACAGGAAAATGGATGCCCCCTCAGTATTTTTTACTTTTTTTTTAGCACTCGTGCAACCTTTTGAAATTAAGTCTTGTCTATTATATTATTACTTAAAATTCAACAATTAAGATTATAAATTATTATTAATCATAATATTATAAATTATATTTTATTATAAAGTAATTTTTTTTTTAGTAGTGGTTTATTTTTCAGATAACTAACAATTCTTTTATCGAATATGATAATCCGTTAGTCGAAATAGACGCATAATTAAATGCGGTTTAGATACTAAAAATGCGATTTCATCCGTCTTCTCCTTGTGTTTATCCAGAAGTTTTTGACCAAATAGATTATAACAGGCACCTTTGTGCTATCAAAAATAGAATGAATAGAATAGATATCCGATAGAATAATAAGCACTCCCATTACACCTGACTTTATAGAAAATAGTTTTGCACCATTAACCGTTACATTATTTTATACTATCTCAATTCTATTCATTTTGGTTTAACTTTAAAATTCAGCTTTGCACCAAATCATCCAATTGTTTAACTTTTTAATTCTAAAATGTCATGAAATCTTTAAATTTTTTGTCAACACTGGCTGTTGCAGCTACCCTATGTACGCAATCTTTATTTGCAAACACTTTTGAAAACACTTTTGACTTAGGCGGCACTACTGTTACCATCGCTGCTACATCTGAAAACGTAATTGTCAATCTCGGTACAGTCGAAAAAGAAACCGTTACTATTCGCATAGAAGATAAAGACCAAAATGCCCTATTAACCGAAACAGTGAAAAATACAAAGGATTTTGCTAAAAAATACAATGTCAAACGCTTAGAAGATGGCGACTATCGTCTGGTAGTTACAAAAAAAACAATTCGGACAGTTCAACCATTTTCTATCAAAGATGGCGTAGTCAAAATGTCTCCCGCCGACCAAAAAGAGAAGTTTATACCAACCGTGAATTTCCATAACAATAAATTGGATGTGAATGTACTTTTGGGCAACTATTCCAATATATATGTGAAGTTGTTTGACCAAGACGGTAGAACTGTCTTGCACGAAAAGCATTATGTAGCATTGCAATTGAACCAAAGATACAATCTTGAGCAATTGCCTTCTGGTACATATACAGCTGAAGTGAAAGCAGGTGATGAAACGTTTACTTACGAATTGAAGAAATAAAATAGATGATAGATGATAGATGATAGTTCAAGTATAATCCTATCATCTATCATCAAAATAAGATGTTTTTTCATACTAATTTTAAGATAGAGAGGCTGTGCATTGAGTGTAGCCTCTTTTTTATTTGGAAAAATTTCGATTTTACAAATAAAATGAAGCATAATTCATAAAAGGGCAGTATATTTGAACAAAATGTTCGTTTCAACTGTACAGTAAGTAGTTTTTTTAAATAATTGAAAATTTATGAAAAAGATATATATCATCTATTTTTGCCTTATTCCAGCCTTTTTGATGGCGCAAAACAAGCGCGTGGGTCAAGATATGAAAGGGATTATTTATGACAACGAAAAAGCGTTGGAGTTGCGGATGCACACGCACGGCTTATGGATGGTGGGTGTCAATATTGGCAAAATAAAAAGCTATTACAAAACAACTTTTTACCATGTTCAATTGGGCGAACTGAGAAGCCATAAAGAAATAAACAAATCCACTGATTTTGCAAATATATCTCAAAGTGTGGGTTTTCGTTCCTACTCTTTTGGTAAGCAAAACTACGCGTTTGCACTGAGGGGGGGCGTGGGTATGAAAAAATATTACTCCGAAAAGGCTTCCAAGAACGGTGTAGCAGTGGGTCTATCCTATTCGGGTGGCTTAACAGCCGCTATGATGAAACCTTATTATCTGGAGGTCGGCACGCGCAATGATGCAGGCTTCGGCACAGCCATCAAATACTCAGAAGAAACAGCTAAAAACTTCCTTGACCCTTACAAAATTCGCGGTAAAGCGGGTGTTTTAAAGGGTATTGGCGAAACCCAATTTATCCCTGGCGTGCATGGTCAAGTAGGTGTTCACGTAGATTGGGGTGCTTTCGACGAATTTCTACGCGCTATTGAAGCGGGCATCATGGTTGATTTTTTTACTAAAAAATTGCCAATTATGGTTCCCCGTGATGGCTTTGATGAAAATCGCCCTTTTTATTTGAACCTTTATGTATCTTTGCAGTTTGGTAAAAGAAACTAATATTGATTTGAGATTATGAGATTGGAGATTTGCGATTGAATACACTTATAATCTCCAATCTCATAATCTCTAATCTCCAATAACAAAGATAAATATGTTAGAACTACCTATAGCTGAAGCCAAGCCGCAACGCCAATCTCGTCCCGAATGGTTGCGCGTAAAATTACCCATAGGAGAAGATTATAAGCGCGTCCGCAATCTTGTGGACACCTATAAGTTGCATACCATTTGCCAAAGTGGTAACTGCCCAAATATGGGCGAATGTTGGGGCGCAGGTACAGCTACTTTTATGATATTAGGGAATGTATGCACAAGGTCTTGCTCATTTTGCGCCGTCAAAACGGGTCGCCCCAATGAGTATGACGAAGATGAACCACGCCGCGTAGCCGAAGCTATACATCTGATGCAAGTCAAACACGCCGTTATTACCTCCGTCAATCGTGATGAATTGAAAGACCGTGGGGCAGAAATTTGGTATCAAACTATTCGCCAAGTCAAGGAATTATCCCCGAATACGACTATAGAAACGCTTATCCCTGACGTAAAAGCCAATTGGGACGCTTTGACACGTATGATTGAAGGCGGGCAAGAAGTGGTATCACACAATATGGAAACGGTAGGCAGATTATATCGCCAAGTGCGTCCGCAAGCAAAATACGAACGCAGTTTAGAACAAATACAACGCACCAAAGCTTACGGTAAACGCACCAAAACAGGTATAATGCTCGGCTTAGGCGAAACCAAAGAAGAGGTGTATAAAGCGATGGACGATTTGGTAGCCCACGGCTGCGATGTCCTCACGCTGGGGCAATATCTGCAACCAACTAAAATGCACATCGAAGTCGCTGAGTTTATTCACCCTGACCAATTTGCAGAATATAAAGAAATGGGTATGGCTAAAGGCTTTAATTTTGTGGAAAGCGGTCCTTTGGTGCGGTCAAGTTACCATTCAGAAAGGCATCTTTAATTCTACTTTGGCACAATAAGAAAACTAAGATTAGTTTTTTATGCTTGGCAGGACGAGGGGCTGTTTTTGATTTTCTTTTTATAAAAAATTGGAAATTCTTTATAAAAAGAAAATCAAAAACCTTCTTGTATTGTTAAAACTACTAAGTTGTCAACGTAGAATTAATTATGCCGAATTATTGTTAATAAACTGAAAATCAACACTTTATGGACAGTTCGATACTTTTAGATTTAGTAAAAGTCAAGATGCCTTATGGCAAATATAAAGGGCGTGTGTTATGCGACTTGCCAGAGCCATATTTGGTGTGGTATAATCGAAAGGGGTTTCCAGCTGGAAAATTGGGCGCACAATTAGCAACGCTTTATGAGATAAAATTGAATGGGTTGGAGTATTTGTTGAAGCCTTTGCGGTAGCTTATTTTGGCTAAAAATACTGAGGGGTAGATTGTATTGTTAAATTGTTGTATTGCTGAAAATAACAATACAACAATTTAACAATACAGCAATACAAACCCTAATCTTTCAGCACATCGCTTTCATCAAGGCTACTCGTAATTTTTTGAATAAACCTATATTGATTGAAAAACTCCCTGCCAATCACACGCAAAACGGTGTAGCTCGGTATAGCGAGTATCATCCCTGGAACACCCCCTATTTTTGCACCAATCAAAGTGACGATAAAAATTTCGAGCGGGTGTGCCAACACTCGGTTGGAGAATATCAAAGGCTGCACTATCCAATCATTAATAAACTGCATAAACCCAAAGGCGAACATTACTTTTAATATCATTGGGACTATAACATTATAAAAATCAAGCCCAAGGTTTGAGGTAATCGTAACAGCGACGGCGAAGACACAGCCCATCATGGGACCTAAATAGGGGACTATATTAATAATAGATGCAAATATGGCTATCAAAACGGCATTTTGCACCCCAATTATCCACAATATAGGC
>JAYVKQ010000496.1:0-7161 GCA_043768285.1 Saprospiraceae bacterium
CCCACATCGCTGATGAAATAACCTGCCATTGTGGTGTCTAAATCAATGACACACAAGGCTTTATCTTCATTACCAAACAGCACGTTACTGATTTTAGTATCATGATGCGTGACCCTTTTTTTAAAATTTGGGTTCTGCAAAATGAGTTCATATTGTAGGGCAATATCTTGTAAATAAAACAAGGTATCTATATCTGCTTCGGCTTCTTTGATGCGTTGCGAATTCCCTTCTTGGGTAGCAATCATAAATTGGGTATTTCTCAAAGTCAAATTATGAAAATCTGGAATACCATCGTGCAATTGTGTTGCATCAAAATCGGCTAATACGCGGGTGAATTTGCCGAATTGCGCCGCCGCTTCGTAGGCTTGTTCGGGCGTTTCAACCACGTTTTTTGAGTGAGAATTTTGTACGAAAGGAAACAACCTAAAATATCCTTTCTCTGGGTCATACACCATTTGCCCCCCCTCAGTATTTTCAATAGGTGAAACGAAATAATAATCAGGAAAGCGAATATGTAAATAATTGTCTATCAATTGAATATTGCGTTCAATATCCTTTGGGTTTTTAAAAACAGTATCATTTATTTTTTGTAAAATATAGGTTTCATCGCCGTTTTTGACGACCCACGTATGGTTGATTAGTCCGCTACCGAATGGCTCAATGGTGCAGTTTTTTATATCTAAGCTGTATTTTTTTAGAATGGATTGTAGTAAATGGGTAGGCATATTTAATAATGAATGTTAAATATTTTTAGATTAATATCTTATAATTTATAAACGGAATTGTAATAATGCACCTTTATTTTGATATTTTATACATACTTATGGAGAATTTGTTGAAATTTGCGTCCTATTGCCACGTGCAACGGAACACTGTTCCGTTGAGCGTGGCGGCACACCACAGAACAGCGTTCAGTTACACAACATTCAACATTTATCATTCATCATTATACACAAATGTTTATAGCCGAAAAAATAATTGACCAAGTGGTCGAAAAATTAGAAAGTGCCGATTTTGAAAAAGAAATCGAGACAATGGGCAAGCAACAACCTGCGTTAATGTCTTTTGTGTTTTCCGAAGATTTTGATTTATTGACCCAAAGTGAACGCGATTTGATGCTTTATATGCTCTTGGTGATATGTCAATCTGTGGGGGAAGCAAAGGGTATAGCCATCCCCCCCCTCCCTACAAAAGCCATTGAAGCCGCCGAAGAACACAATTGGGAACTTTTGGAAAACAGCAAATCCCAAAAATTTAGAGACAGAATGACCGTCTTTTTTGAGGATACAGAACAAGAGGATTTGCTCGCTTTCGTAGAAGATACCCTCACTGAAGACGATGAGGACAGCACCTACAACGTGACGAAAGAAGGACGCGAGCCGCTTTTCGTTGCTTTGAAATCGGTAATTGATGTTATATGTGCTTAATTTTAATAGAAATAATATGTCTAACCCAAAATCTCTCAACATTTCTGCAAAAAAAATGCAGAAAACACTGAAAACCATACTTTTAAAACATCATTTTCCGAAAAAAAGGGCAGAAGAATGTGCCACCATTTTTACTCAAAATAGTGTTGATGGTATATATACGCATGGTATCAACCGCTTTCCGCGCTTTGTACAATACATTCAAAAAGGATATGTGATACCTGAAGCTAAGCCGACGCTTCGACACCGTTTTGGTGGTATTGAACAATGGCATGGCAATTTGGGTGCGGGTCCTTCAAATGCTATTTTTGCTACTGAGCGAGCTATGAAATTGGCTAAAAAATACGGTATCGGCTGTGTCGCTTTAGCGCACACAAACCATTGGATGCGCGGTGGTGCTTACGGTTGGCAAGCGGCAAAAGCGGGTTTTACATTTATTAGCTGGACAAATACGGTTGCCAATATGCCCGCATGGGGCGCAACCAATCCGAAATTGGGCAACAATCCCCTCGTTTTTGCTACACCTTATGGCGATGAAGCCCTTGTTTTAGATATGGCAATGTCGCAATATTCATTTGGGGCGATGGAATTAGCCGTTTTGAAAAACGAAAAACTATCCGTTGCTGGAGGGTATGATAAAGATGGTAATTTGACAAATGAGCCCGATTTGATACTCGAATCGTGGCGATCACTGCCCGTAGGCTTTTGGAAAGGTGCAGGTCTATCCTTTTTATTAGATGTTTTAGCCGCCCTTTTAGCCAATGGATTAGCTACACATGAAATCACGCAAAAACCCGCAGAGATGGCGTGTTCACAAGTGTTTATGGCTATTGATATGTCAAAGTTGGCAAATTACGGCAGTATTTCGACAACGATTGATGGAATTATTCAAGATTATAAAAAGTCAGTTCCTATGGATGAGCAAGGTAAAATAAGCTATCCAAGTGAGCGCGTTTTAGCAACGCGACATAAAAATAATAAAGACGGTATTCCTGTTTTAGAAAGCGTTTGGCAGGAGGTTTTAAGTTTTTTGTAAAAGAGTACCCCCTCAGTATTTTTGAATCGTTCATTCAATACCTACGGTTGATATTTCAATTTTACAAAAAACTTTTCATCTTTCGCACCCAAAAGCCTTGCGGCGGAAGGCGAAACGATGATAATAATTTCATTGCCATATATATTATCGGGCAATTTGCCAATCACTTTGGCATATACGGTGCGGTTGTTCATGCCATTTGTGATAGCCATTGTAGAGCCAATCCGCGCCGAGCGATGGAGGCAATAGAGGTCGGTATTTTGATTACCACTTTTTTGCCAAAAGGCAGCCCCTCGCTGTTCGATACTGCCCTTTTGCTTCGTGAAATTATCCGCCAACGCTTTGCCGCGTGTATCAATCGTCGCTTTTTTCAAGGAGCGAATACTATCTGGAACGCCTTCAATGCTCATCCAACCAACGTGGAGTTGCTGACCGGGGGCGATTGTACTATTAGGCAATTTATTCCATTTGACGACACTATCAATGGGCATATGGAACAAAGTTTTGGATATTTTGTAGAGATTATCCCCTTTTTTGACCACAAACATTATGGGCGCAAATTTCCAACGTTTGAAGTTTTCTCCTTTAAAACGCTTGATGGCAGCATTAGGAATGGGTACGTGGACGATTTGCCCTAATGGTAACTTATTGCTTTTCAAGGTAGGGTTATAGGAATAGAGCTCCTCCTCATTCAAGCCATAAAAACGCGCCAAAGAGTAGAGCGTTTGCCCTTGCAGCATAGAGTGGTCAATTATTTTTTCCCCTGTTTTATCGTTGAGGGTCAAGAATAACGTATCTTTATCAGTCAAATAAGGCGTAGTGGCGGTTTGCGCTACACTATTGAAAGCGAAAAAACTCCATATGAGGCATAAAATACTGAGGGGGTGCTTATTTTCTTTTGTCGAAAATAAAGATAAGATTATGGTGTTCATAGCGTAAATATATGTAAAAAAAATATAAATTGTTTTAATTATAGTCCACAAAATTAAACCTTTATTTGCAAAAAGCAATATCTACACATAAATAATATGAAAGTTCTCGGCGTTATACCTGCCCGCTATGCCTCAACCCGCTTTATGGGCAAGCCTTTGGTGCTTATTCAAGGCAAAACGATGATACAGCGCGTGTACGAACAAGCCAAAAAAGCAAAGAGCCTAACAAAAGTCGTGGTTGCTACTGATGATGACCGCATATACCAACACGTCCTCTCTTTCGGCGGCGAGGTGGTAATGACTTCTGACGCGCATCATAGCGGTACAGACCGTTGCGCCGAAGTGATTGATAAAGTGAATAGTGATATGATTATCAATAGTTTAGGTCAAGATACGCCCCCTGTGTTTTATGGATTTAAACCTGCCAGAGAAAAAGTAACCTTCGATGCCGTCGTCAATATTCAAGGCGATGAACCCTTTATTAACCCTTCGCAAATTGATAAAGTGGTCGAAATTCTCAGAAATACTGATGGTACATCCCGAGGTAATCGGGAGGGGGGGCGTATTGCCACCTTAGCCATACAACTCAAAGATTGGGCAGATATTCAAAACCCAAATATCGTTAAAGTGGTATTTGACGCGCAGGGAAAAGCCGTGTATTTTAGCCGTAGTCCCATTCCATATTTGCGGCATTTGCCGATAGGAGAGTGGCATACAAGCAACGCTTTTTTCAAACATATTGGTTTATATGCTTATACGAAATCCGTTTTGCGCGAAATCGCCCAATTGCCGCCGTCGCGTCTCGAACAATTAGAAGCCTTAGAGCAATTGCGGTGGTTAGAAAACGGTTATACAATCGGCGTAGGTATTACTGATATTGAAACCATTGGGATTGATACGCCAGAAGATTTAGAAAAGATTAACGTTCTGCTTATATAACAATGCTGTTTTATGCGTTACTATGGGTGTTTGGTGCGTCTAACTAAAATTAAAGGAATTACATAATAAACTCCTTTGCTGCCACTAATTGCACTAATTTCCACTAATTTTTTTTAATATATAAATTAGTGAAAATTAGTGCAATTAGTGGCAGCAAAAGTTGTTACAATAAAAATCAACCATCAATAATGGGAAAATTGACTACCCTTTTCGCTTTTTTACTTTTATCAGGACTAAACCTTTTTGCCCAAAGCAATACCGTCAAAGCCATTGACAGCATCTATGTCGAAAGCCTACGCGCTGTCCGCTTCAACACGGCAGGCAATCCGTTTGGAACACCGATTATGGACTTAAAAACGGGGCGTTTGGGCTTGTCTTTCGATGATATGGAGGTGGACGTGCGCGATATGCTCTACTCCATTGAGCAATGTGACCGCAATTGGCAACCGTCAAAATTGGATAGGTTGGAGTATATCGAAGGCTTGCAAGAAGACCGTATTACGAACTATAAAAGTTCCTACACGACCAATATTCCGTATATGCACTACACGTTGGCGATACCTACCGAGAGTATGCGCATCACCAAATCGGGCAATTATATTTTGAAAGTTTTTGAAGATAATGCTGACAAGTCGCTGGTTTTGACGCGCCGTTTTGTGGTATATGAACAAATAGTTGTGCCAATACCGACGATGACGTTCTCTGTGCCGACCAAATACAATACGCACCACGAGTTAGATGTGAATATCGAACCCAAACAATTCCGTATCCAAAACCCAATGAATGATATTCGCTTGACGATAATGCAAAATGGGCGTTGGGACAATGCTTTTTACGGCATAAAACCTGCCTATGTGCAAGGCGATAGGATAGTGTTTGACTATCAAGATGCTATCGTTTTTCCTGCGGGGAAAGAGTGGCGTTATGTGGATTTGAGGAGTTCGCGTTTCCGTTCTGAACGGGTGCAATCTATTAATAAAGGCGACGAAACGTGGGATTATCTATTGCGCACCGATTTGGATAGAGGACGCGAACCGTATATTTTGTATCCCGACATTAATGGACAGTTTTATATCGAAACGACTGATTATGATGGCTCATCTGAAAGTTACATCCGCGCCGATTATGTGAATGCGCAGTTTAGTTTATTGAAAAAAACGCCGATTGAGGATGCAGACATCTATATATATGGTGGCTTAACGGATTGGAAAATTGACAAGCGTTTTAAAATGGAATACGACCACGGCAGCAATTTGTACGAAGCCGATGTGCTTTTGAAGCAAGGTTTTTACAATTATGCTTACGCCATTGTACCAAAAGATGCAAAAACGGCGGATATTGCGACCTTAGAGGGCAATTGGTATGAAGCCGAAAATGAATATACCATCTTGGTGCATTTTACGCCATTTGGTGGGCGACATGATAGGGTGATTGGGTTTTATACGTTTAAGTCTTCGAAAAGGTAGTAGTATATTATTGGATTTAGAAACACGAATGACACGAATTTTTACACGAATTTCTCTAATTTAGATTTCGATAAATTTTTTTTAAAAAATCCAAATTAGAGAAATTCGTATAAAAATTCGTGTCATTCGTGTTTTTAAATCTAAGAAGGCATTTTTGGATATTGAATATCCATCAAAAACAAGCCCATGGGCGGCACACTATAACTTTTTTTCAAAGGCGTTTGGGTATCCAAAGCGTGTTTTAAATCATCGAGCGACATTTGCCCCAAGCCCACATTGATACACGCGCCCACAATAAGCCGCACCATACCGCGTAAAAAGCGATTTGCCGATATGCGGAAAATCGCTTTTTTTTCTGTAAAAATCCAAGTGGCTTCGTATATCGTGCAGTCCCGCGTTTGTGCATCGGAGTGCGTTTTGCAGAAAGGGGCGAAACTGGAGTACCCCCTCAGTATTTCAGCCGCCTGTTGCATATCATTGATATTCAAAGACTTACGCCATTCAAAATGCCATTCGGTTTCAATCGTAAAAGGATTTTTTTCAAAACTAATATGGTATTCGTAACTACGCGATGTGGCATCAAAACGCGCGTGGGCATCGTGGGCAACGGCTTCTATGTGCGTTAAAGCAATATCGCGCCCCAGCATACTATTGGCGCGGGGCAGAAAATTTTTAGGAAAATCTTTGTCACTATCAAAATGCGCCACATAGTAACTCGCATGAACGCCCGTATCGGTTCGCCCACAACCCACCACCTCCACGGCTTCGCGCAACAGGGTAGCCAACACCTCTTCAATCTTTTGTTGAACAGATATGGCATTGGGCTGCCTTTGCCAACCGCAAAAGCGCGTACCGTTGTAAGCTAATTGGAGGAAATAACGCATTTTTTAATGTGTAAAGCTATGTTGCCTTTTTTCTAAAATACCATCAAGCAAGTTTTTTAATATTTGGGTAACTTCGTCTTCAGGTTTTTCGCCACTTTTAGCGATGATTTTGATTATTGTCTCTTGTTTTTCAGTTAAAATATTAATCAATCGAAGATGTAAATCAGAAGATTCGCCAATAATGTATTTGATTTTTCTACCAATTACATAAGCAGAGATTTCTTCAAGTTCTCTATCACTAAATAAATCATTGTGATTTTCGTAAATATCTTCCGAAAAGCAGTCAAAATAATATTCAAGAATAGCCCCAATATCCCACAAATCTTTAGAGCGATATTCTGGACGGTCATCCCACGCAATGAATTTTAACAGTACAATAGCTGGTAAAGTTGCAACTTGATATGTTGCATTGTCATCAAAAGTGACTCCCTCAGTACCGCGTGCAAAAACTTCCCTTAATCCCTCCAAACTACGCCC
>JAYVKQ010000497.1:0-3443 GCA_043768285.1 Saprospiraceae bacterium
TAAAAATTTAGTAAATCTGACATCTCAAACTTGCAAAAATACTGAGAGGGAAAATTTCCGCCATTTTTCTAATCCGAAAACCACTTTCGGTTTAGTATACATATCGTTTTTGACAATGCACAAGAGAACGTGCCATTGCCGCCCAACTCGCCTTTTGCAGATTGGAAAGAGGCGCGGCGATATGCGGGACCACTGCCTTTCACCTTTACATATGATGAAGACAAAAAAGAAGTGCTGATTATTGAAGGCGTTAGAGAAAATTGGACACCGCAACCTATTCAAGTAGTGGACTATTCGTGTGCGTTTTTGACTGATTTTAAACTGAACGATGCCATATTAGCCAATGCTTTTATCATTAAAAACATTCCATATTATTGGAAAAAGGGGAGGATAGAACAATGGAAACAGTAAGACGACCTTTTCAAGGTATTACCAATATTGTACGGTTCAATTGGCATTTTTATATACTGTCTTTGTGCTTGATTATCAGCATATTATGGTTGAATAGCTATTTCGATAATGCCTTTCAAGCCTATGCCTATATCCTTTGTTTTCTGATTGTTTTTACGACAGTAACATCTTTATTGGTATCTTATATCGTGTATGATGTATCGCATTTATACAAACTAACATGGTTAGATACTGTGCCTATTTTGAAAACGGATACATTCGTCAATATCAACGCAGGATTTGATGAAACAAGCGTATTGATTAAGGCAAAATATCCAGATAATCCACTAATCGTCTATGACTTTTACGACCCTCAAAAACATACGGAAGTATCCATCGAAAGAGCGCGTGCAGCCTATCCGCCTTATCCAAATACGCAAGTTATAACGACTACCAAAATTCCTTTGTCAGAAAATTGTATAGACGTTATTTTTCTAACGCTGGCAGCACACGAAATTAGAGATGCACAAGAACGCGCCGCTTTTTTTAAAGAACTGAATAGGATTTTAAAAACAAACGGGCAAATCATCGTGACTGAGCATCTACGGGATTTACCCAATTTTTTAGCGTATAATATTGGTTTTTTTCATTTTATATCTTTAAAATCATGGCATAAAACCTTTGATGATGCGGCATTAACCATCACAAATACGATAAAAATAACACCTTTTATTTCAACGTTTATACTCAAAAAAAATGGCATTGCATCTTAGTATTATTGGCTGGATATTGACCCTTTTAGCTGTTACACATATCATTTTCCCGCGCTATTTCGATTGGAAAAATGAACTGGCATCTTTGAGTTTAATCAACAAAGAAATGATGTATGTGCATACTTTTTTTGTCGCTTTGGTTGTACTACTGATGGGTATATTGTGCTTGACCTCAGCGCAAGATTTGATAGAAACGCCATTAGGCAAAACTATATCACTGGGGTTTTCGTTTTTCTGGTTTTGCCGATTGTGCATCCAGTTTTTGGGCTACTCGAAAGAGCTATGGCTTGGGAAAAAATTTGAAACAACGGTTCATATAGTATTTTCTATTTTTTGGACATATTTGAGCGTTGTTTTTTTTCTTGTTTATTGGTCTTGAGCAAGTGGTTTAGGAAACTGATTTTGATGATGATTTTAATTTTTTTCAAAAAATTAAGATCATCATCAAAATCAGTTTCCTAAACCGCATTTCTAAGCAAAAATACTGAGGGGGTAGCCTATCAAGCATATGCCAATTCCCTAACCGCTTCCTTTTTTCCAATTTCGATTACCCCCGCATTTGGCAAAGTAAAAAAGAAAATAGAACCTTTCCCCAGTTGGCTTTCTACCCAAATTTGACCTTGATAAGTATCAATGATGCGTTTGCAAAAAGCCAAACCGATGCCCGAACCTTCGTAATTGGCAGCAGATTGTAGGCGGCGGAACATATCGAAAACGCTGTTTTTATATTCTTCCGCAATGCCAATGCCGTTGTCTTTGACGGCAAAAATGACTTCACCGCTTTTCAAATATTCGACTTCAATATCAATGCGGGGCTGTGGGTCTTCGTTGTATTTGATGCCATTATTAATCAAATTTTGAAACAAAGGCGTTAATAAACCCGCGTGAGCGTTCAAAATGGGTAAATTTTGACAATTAACAACAGCGTTTTTTTCTTCAATAATAGTTCTCAAATTGCTGCAAGCAACCTCCACAGCGTTGTTCATATTGACAGGGGAGGGGTCGCCAACGTTTTTATCAATTTTAGAATAATTCAACAAATTATCAATCAAAGCCATAGATTGGTTGGCGTTTTTCTTGATAAAATCAAAATATTCGCGGTCGCGGTCATCAAATTTATCTTTATTGCGGCGTTCTAATAATTGCACAAAAGAAGCAATACCACGGATAGGTGCTTTCAAATCGTGCGATGCGATGTGCGCAAAATCGGTCAATTCCTTGTTACTGCGTTCCAATTTTAGGGCGTATTCTGTTAGTTTTTCTTCACTGCCAAAAAGTTTTTCACTCAAATCTGTTTTTTCTTGATAAGCTTCTTCGAGTGCCAATTTTATTTTCTGTTCTTTTTGAATAATCAAGCGCAACCAATACACCAAGAAGCACATCAACAGAATGAAAATGAAAAAACTGACACGAACATTTTCAAGGTAATTGCTTTTGATAGTCGCAAGCACAGTATCAAACTTTTCATCAACGACCACCAACGCAATCGTTTTTCCCGCCTTATCTTTTATGGGTGCAAACGCCGTAAGCCAGGAGCCAAATTCATCTTTAAACAACGGAATAGTGCCACCTATGTCCATTTTATCCATCAAAGCACTCGGAAAATGTGTGTATTGATGCCTAAAATAGGGTTCTTCTGAAGATGTTACACCAAATTCAAAGGCTTTGTGTGCTTCATTATAGACGAGGGTGTAAATAGGGCTTTGCAGATTGTGCGCCGCGTGGTTTTTTTGTAAAACGGTATGCAACTGTAAGTAATGTGTATCCTGTTCACTTTTTGAAATAGCATCTCTAAATGGATATTGCAGCATCATATCGGCGTGCATCGGTGCATCGAGTTGAAACGCGGTGCTATTCGCCACGCCTTGCAGACGGTTCAAAACGTTGCGTTGCGCTTCGCCACTAAATTTTTGGCTTTGGTGATACAGAATATAACCCGTCTGAAAGGCAAAGCCAATTATTACAACCGTAAAAATTTTTCTAATAGGAGATTTACCATTAAATTGGAAACGCATATCGAAATCATTGTGAATTGTGTATAAATAAGCGGTGTGTTGAAAGGTAAGTAGTTGATTGCAAATGAACTTTGTTTTGATTTATTATAAAATATTGATATTCAACATTTTGTCAAATTCAACATTCATCATGACCATCATTAGCGTTCAAAAGGTTTTTTTAAATAACATATTGATATTCAATGATTTACAATACTTCTCGACAAAGGTTTAGTAACCTGAAATTTATTTTTTTTTCAAAAAAAAATAAATTTCAGATTATTAA
>JAYVKQ010000498.1:0-4228 GCA_043768285.1 Saprospiraceae bacterium
AAAATTATTTTTTTTTGAAAAAAAAATAATTTTCAGTTTACTAAACCTACTCACGAAACGTTTTTATGCTATTTATCAAAATCCTTTGAACACTAATGACTCAATATTCATCATTCATCATTTATCATTTATCATTCCCTAAATATGCTTGTTCTACTCGCCGATACCCGCAAAAAACTCCTCTGGCTCTGGCTTGGGTTCACGGCTTTTATCGTTTTATTAATCATCGTTCAGACCTTGACTGGCAAGTTTGAAGGTATTGAAACGCAGGCGTGGACTTGGACTTTTACCAATCTTTTGCCCGTTTTGTTGCTCCTTTTATCGGCTGTTTTGTTAAATAAAAATCCTTCAAAAGTCTTGTTTCAAGCGACATTTAGAGCAATTTTTTTTTCCTCTTTAGCATATTTGCTTGTCTTAATTTCAACCCTGTTTGCACTACCTTACGCCACTCATCAGTGGAGTATTGAAGTATATTTTTCAAAATCTTATTTGTGGCTTATGCCATTTCAAGCCGTTTTGTTGCTGGCTTTTGGTATTATGTATTTCAAAAAAGAAACTTTATTTCAGCCCGACCCCGATATTATGCTTGAATATGTGGGCAAAAAAGGCGAATTTGCACAGCGAAAGGGCAATATCACGCAAGCACAAGCCTTCGAAGGTATTCATACCGAAGCGGGTATGGTTGAAGTTTTGAATAGGCTGCAAGAAAAATTACCCGCCGATAGCAACGATATTATTTTACTCGAAAGCCAATTTGCCGATTGGCAACGGCAGCGCGACCTCAATCTCACAAACGAACAGGATTTGCAACGCATTTATAACCGCTTGACTTTGGCGGTGATTAATTATATTGAAAAATTGTAAACGAGAATTAGAATTTATTGGATTTTGAAGAATTTAGTAACGCATTAGAAATAAGGTGGTCAAATGTACCGTCGAATTTATTCGACGGAGGCATTGGCAATCAATGATTTACGCAGCCCGTCGAATAAATTCGACGGTACATTTGACCACCTTATTATTTACTCGTTACTTAGTAGGATTTTGCTTATTTCTAAATCCTTCAAAATCCAATAAATCCTAATTCTTATTAAAAAATTATAACAATGAGAACCTACCTTACCCCCTCAGTATTTTGTCTAATTCTCAGCTTAAATACAACCCTATTAAGCCAAACAGAGCTCACAATAAAGCACTCCTGCAACTTTGCAGAAGGCAATGCTACGGGCGATGTTTATACCTACGATGCCTCCAAAGAAGCGGTAGAAATTATTGATAAAATAATGAAAGTCAATGTTTTACCGCAAAACTTTATCGTCAAATCTGCCGATTGTGCCAATGCCTTGGCGACTACGCAAGGGAAAAATCGCTATATATTATACAATACCAGTTTTTTAGAAAATTTTAAAAAAGATGCACAAACCGCATGGGCAGCCTATTGCGTATTGGCGCACGAAATTGGGCATCATTTGAGCAATCACGACTTAGAAGAAACGACCCCCTCAGTACGGAAGCGGTTTGAACTGGAAGCAGATAAATTTGCGGGTGGCGTACTGTTCAAATTAGGCGCATCGCTCACGGAGGCACAGGCGGGTATTAATACTTTTTCAAACGACAATGCTTCGGCAACACACCCGCCTAAAAGGGCGCGTCTGGAAGCCATCGCCGTAGGTTGGAAACAAGCGCAGGAACTATCCGACAATGCCAACACGACTGACCCACAAGCGGATATTAGCAAAGAAGAACAAGCCCTCTATAAACGCGCGTTGGCTGAAAAAGACCCCAATATCGCTATGCAAATGCTCGATAGCTTGATTGAGATGAACGGCAATATTACAGATGCCTACTTCGAGCGCGGTAAAAAAATGAAGGATATTGAGGATATTAGGCGCAATTATACTTACGCGGTTGCTGATTTTGACAAATATTTAGAAGTCCAGAAAAGAAACCCAGAAGCCTATTTTGAGCGCGGCAATGCTTATTTGAAGCTCGGTAAAAGAAAAGATGCCATTGAGGATTTTGATAAAGCCATTAAGTTTAAACCACAATATGCAGAAGCGTTTCTATATCGTGGTATAGCTAAACGCTATGAAAATATGTATGAAGGTGCTATAAGTGACTATAAAAAAGCGATACAAATAAACCCGAAATATGCCGAAGCCTACTACGAATTTGGTAATTTTTACTACGGAAATGCCGAATACGCCCAAGCCATCCAGCAATTTGATGGTGCTTTGAAAGCCGATAGTCTGCATTATCACGCGCTCGCTTTACGGGCTGCGGCAAGGCAATTTTCAGAACGATATAACGAAGCCATTAGTGATTATAATCTATTGCAACGCCGTCATCCCAAAGATTTTGATAACCATTATAATCGAGGGCAATGCTATCAAATGGTGGGGAAACACAAGGAAGCTATTATGGATTTTGACGTTATTATTAAAAAAAACGAAGAGGGTTCTGACATATTTAGTTTACGTGGGGCATCTTTATTTTTATTGGGTAAAACAACCGAAGCCGAACAAGATTTTACGCGATTTTGTCAAAGAAAAGTATCGTATATGTACGCAAATGCAACTGATTTTAAGGTTTCTAATCCTGATTTTGGTGTTGTGCAACAAACGATTGGTTGCCTTTTGATTTCTTTAAATGCTAAGAAAGAAGGGTATAAATGGTTAGATTTAGCTTTATCATCAAGACCAGATTTGGAAAGGGCTAAGGAATGTCGCAAATAGGATATATGGTATTTAGGCAAAGGTTTAGTAAACTGATTTTTATTTTTTTTGAAAAAAAAATAAAAATCAGTTTACTAAACCTCAGCACACACCCCTCAGTATTTTACGTGATTTTCACTTATTTTATACAAAACGCCCATCATTTAACCCAATATCCTTAACAAAATCCCAATCTTTGTTATTGAAATTCAAATAGCAAAAAAGTTTCATTTGGTGTTTATACTTTTGAATCGATTTTTCACACGCATCACAATACAAATCGAAAAAAAGCATTCACCAATGAAGAACATTTATCTCTATTTATTAAGTCTAACCGCCCTTTCACTAACCAGTTGCCGTGCATTTTATCAAGCTACACCCGCGCCTACACCCATTTTGCGCGAAAAAGGCGATGGCAATATCTTTATTTCACCTACCGATATTCAATTGGCTTATGCTATAACGCCGCATATTGGGGTTATGGCATCAGGGCATTTGGATAAAAAAGGAAAATCAATTTTTTCGGATACATCTGGCTATATTTCTAAACTTTTGGATAGCAATCTCGAAGATGTAGAAAGCAAAGGCAAACGCTCATTGCAAGCGGGGGTGATGTATATTCGGAAGTTGGATATGACCAAAAGTATGCAAGCAGGTATGGTCATCGGCACTTACGAGCCGACGATGATGATGAAAGTCAGTCGGGGTTTGCTAAAAAAATCCACTGACGAAACTTTCACCTATAAGTGCATGAAAGCGGATATGTTTTTGAGCTATGTCCACTCGTCAAAATACGTGGATTTCATCACAACTATCAAGTTTGTGGGCACACAATACAACGATATGGCGTATAGTGAACCCTTGATAATGAAGGAGTTAGGCAAAATGAAAACCTACGAATACCCAACCATCGGCAGTCGCTATTTTTTCGTTGAACCATCTGCCACCGTTCAATATGGGTTTGAAAACTTTAAATTCAGAATGCAAGGTTTTATGTCGCAACCACTTACCGATAAGACGTTTGCCAAAGACCAATTCGGTGTATCACTTGGGTTGAATTATCAATTTAATATTCAAAAACAAGTGGCACAACGGCGCAGGCCGCGTGTTTAAGTATAATTTTACCCCCTCAGTCAGGCAGAGCGTGATGGTGCGAAACGCGCTCATATTTTACGAAAATATACGCCGTATTTAGTCTATTAAATAAAACTTTTGTTGCTCTTGATTATATAAAACGTCCAATAAGCGTACCTTTGCAGGGTATAAATATAACAGACACCACTCATATATGAACAACACAACAAAGTTTGAAGCTATACGTCCTTTTTACGACAGTGAAGTGCAGGACGCACTGCAATCCATAGCCGCACACCCGATGATGCACGCTATTATGAATTTTGCGTTTCCGCATAAAACGGCGGCGGAATGTGACCATATGTTGCACAATATCCATTCAACACATCAATTTCAAGCAGAAATAGTGTCAAATGCTTTAAAAAGGATATTGGAAGAAA
>JAYVKQ010000499.1:0-5890 GCA_043768285.1 Saprospiraceae bacterium
CTATTACTAAAACTTTCAATACAATCATCAAAACACTAATTATCAATTCTTTAAAAATGAAAATAAAATATTATATATCAATCACTCTTTTTGTCCTCCAAATACTGAGGGGGGGTACTATCGCTGCCCAAGCTACCGTAAAGGTCGTCACCAAGACGATTGAAAAGACCTTTGCGGCGAGTATAGATACACGCAATAAAAATTGCGAAAAACCCGAAGGGTTTGAATATGAATAACCCTCGATGTAATCGGGGGGCGCGAATAGGGCAATTTGCGAAAAACCCGAAGGGTTTGAATATGAATAACCCTCGATGTATTCGGGGCGCGCGAATAGGGCAATTTACGAAAAACCCGAAGGGTTTGAATTTTAGCGTCATTTTCGTTATTATCACATTCAAACCCTTCGGGTTTGTAGCGAGTGTTCCTGCACACTGCCCCCGATTGCATCGAGGGTTATTGCCGTTCAAACCCTTCGGGTTTGTAGCAAACATTAATGCACGTCTTTGGTATCAAACTCTATTGCACACGACACAAATTCGACGGTACTTATTGACCAACTTAATAATTATTTACGGGTTACTATAGAAAAAATGACGACTTGGATAAACCGAGCCGTCATTTTTTCTCTAAAATACTGAGGGGGTATTTTTTATCGCACCTCTGTCCCGACTCGATGCCCCGATTTGCCAAACCACAAGATATAGCAATAACAAATAATCATGACAAAAAGGAAAGCTGAACGGAAATCAAATCCAAATGGATTGCCTTCTCTGTACAACCAACCGTACAATGGCGGGATAATAGCACCACCCACAATACCCATAATCAATATCGCTGACCCAATATTGGTAAAACGACCTATATCGCGAATTCCAAGTGGGAATATTGCGGGCCACAATATCGAATTACAAAAACCCAATGAAGCCAAAAGGAAGACAGCCGTTTTTTCAGCCGCAAAAAATGAGGCGATAGTGAGGACGATACCTAATATAGCAGAAAGCGTGAGCCATTGCTCTTGCTTGACGTATTTAGGGATTAAAAAGATATTTGTTCCGTAGCCAATCAACAAGCCAATTAAACCATATACTGTAAAATATTTACTATCTGCCGTTGAAAAACCTAAATTTTTGCCATAAACGGTAATGAGTTCGGCTGCCATAACTTCAACACCCACACACATGAAAATACCCAATGCACCCAAAAAGACGTGTGGAAATTGGAAAATACTGGTTTTACCACGTGATAATGGCGTATCACCCGTTTCCGCATCAGTAGCTTGTTCTTTAATATCAGGTAACGAAGACCGATTGATAACAAATGCGATAATTGCTAAAAACGCCGCTAAAACAATATACGGTATGGTTACACGATTAGCTAAATCGCCCATAAGTTGAATCCGTACTGAGGGGTCAGTAGCTGTATCAATTTGTTTCTGAATAGCATCCGCATTACTCAATAGCAAGGTACCGAATATCAAG
Organism: Saprospiraceae bacterium; assembly: GCA_043768285.1. Taxonomy (GTDB): domain Bacteria; phylum Bacteroidota; class Bacteroidia; order Chitinophagales; family Saprospiraceae; genus JAAFJT01. Next base: position 1,479 of record JAYVKQ010000499.1, read on the forward strand.
TTAGCAACAATTCCTGCAAATTTGTTGCAAATACCCATAATACTGATACGACTTGCCGCCGACTCGATAGGCCCAATTATACTTACATATGGATTGGCGGCGGTTTGCAACAATGCTAAACCCATACCCACAATGAATAGTCCCGTCAAGAAAATGGCATATGAGCGGTCTCCCGCTGCATATACGAAAACCAAACAGCCCAGTGCCATCGTGATTAGTCCTACGCTCATGCCCAACTTTGTTCCTAATTTACTCAAAATCCAAGAGGATGGAATGGCTAAAAAGAAATAGGCTGCAAAAAACGCCGTAGCAACATAGTAGGCTTGTTGGTCAGTTAAGTCACACGATTTTTGCAAAAAAGGAATTAATATGCCATTGAGCCATGTAACGAAGCCAAAGACAGCAAAAAGTAACCCAATAATGGTAATTTGATACACATAATTGCTGGATTGTGAAGATTTAGGAACAGTCATATTTAAAATTTGGTTAGTTAAAAAAGACAATGTTTAACGTTTATACTGCCAAATTTAGAAAAACTATTACATGTAGGTAGTTATTTGTTGTCTTTATTTCAAAACAAAAAAAAATAGCCACCTTGAAGGTCAAGATGGCTAATAAAAAAGCATGAGAGTTAAGTCAAAATATCGAATAAGATTGCCTTAGAATATAGACGTATTTAAAGAGCCTTGAATGGATAAATTATTAATTGAGCCTTTAATTTTGCCAGTATAGTTAATATTGAATTTCTTTTTACCAGAAAGCCTGTTATCAAAATCCTTTATAATGCGCTCAAAATCACGCCCTGTAATGTTTTTTCCATCCACAGCAAGTTCAGTATTGGTGAAAGTGACTGCGCATTGTTTATTGAACGAAATATAACCCATATCCAATAAATTTTGAAAAAACGTGTGAATAGCGATACCCGAGTCGTCTTTATCATTGTCCCTTTGGGCGCGGTTTGTATCTGCACGTTGCCGACTTTCCTCTGTTCTCCTTTGAGCATCTTTTTGAGCGCGTTCTGCATCGGCTCTTGACGTGCCAGTACCATAGCTATAACCATTCGGACTTGTTGAGTAAACAGTATGATTTTGCCCGTTGCCTGGCGGACAACCTTGACAATTGGTAGTGCCGCTTTGGTTTTTCAACCTATTGAATTGTTTTTCGATAGTCGCAATTTCATTTTCAATTAACTTCAAACCATATTCGTTTTTATTACTTTGAGTTAAGGCATATTGTGCATCTAAGCGTGCTTTTGCCCAGATTACCCAATTAGGGTCTTTGCTTTTACAGTCACAAGCGTCTATTTCATCAACCAATTTTTCTGCTTTGCGAACAATATTCTTTATTCGAGCATCATATTGACTTGATGTGCCATTTGAGTTATTATTTCTGTTATTCTGCTGATTTTGTTTGAAATCATCACATTCGCCCTTTTCCCATCTATTTTTAATATCTAAAAATCTTTTTTCAAAAGCATTAAAAACATTGCGGTTTCGGGAAGAAGTAACAGGAAAAAGTCTGTCTATTTCCTCAATCAAACCCATTCTAAAATCAAAATTATCTTGGCAAGCGCATTCTTTTATCTCTTTACGCAGTTCTTTGATGTCGCTTTGCAAATCTTTAATATCGCCCTCAAGTTCTTCGGTGGTATCATTATGCTCACTTTTGTTATCAATAAAGGTTTCTATCCAATCCAATTTACGCGATACCTTTCCTATATCTTCGCCTGTTATATTGTCCTTACTCAATTCTTTACCCACCTCATTGAATGTTGGCGTAACCTGTGCCATTATGTCTGTACCCGCGCGTTTTAAATTTATGGCTTTATCATACAATACTTTATGCCTGTTTTTCAAGGAGTTGCGGTGCGATTGCACATCAGTAGATTTATTAAAAATAGCCCCTCCCAACACTCCACCTTCTTCATATTGCATCAAATGTTTTCTGACCCACTCTAATTTGTCTTTCACTGCCGCCAGTTCAGATACTGAGGGGTTCTCATTTGCTAAGGCATTTGCAGCCGCATCTAATGTTTGCTTAACTGTCCAATAAATATTAGGGTCTTTTTTATCGCCTAATTTTTTAGCTTGGCTCATCAAGGCACTATGCCATAGTGTGTAATCAGCCCGCAATTTTTTAGGATTTTCATTAGTATTTGAATTACTACTCCAACTTTGTACATCGCTAAAACCGCCCACTCTGTTAATACCATTTGCATTATTCATCCAACTACGAGTGCGCAATTCTTCATCAGTCATCAGTCTGCCGTTAAGATATGCCTTGTTGCCTTTTATGACAATCTCATCAAGGAATTTGTCATTTTTATCATAATTTTTTATTGTCGTATTGCCATTATTGTCTTTATCAATCACGCTTTTCCTACCATCTTCATCAATAGTAGTGACGACATTACCGTTGATATACGTTTTTGCAACGCGACCATTACTGTAATTTTCAACTGTTGTTGCGCCATTTTTATCACTATTAACTGTACTCTTATTGCCATTATCGTCAATAGTAGCGACAGTACTGCCGCCATTATCATCATTGTTTATAAAACTTTGCGTTCTTGTTTGACTGTTTTTAGAATAATTTTCCGTAATGGTATTGCCGTTTTTATCAGTAACTGTTTTTGTCGTGTTGCCATATCTATCAGATGAAGTTACTATTTGTTTGCCATCTTCCGTATTTTCAACCACCACACGGCTACCGTCTTTCCCTTTAATAATCATAGAGCCATCACCATTTTCGCTAATGTCCATATCCGCGCCGCCCATTTTATCGAGGTCAATCACTGTCGCAACATTATCTAATGTAATGCGCGTCCCCGGTTCTGTAATAAGGTTAGGCGTAGTTGTTATTTTATTGGAGGAAGGCGATTGTCTTATACGTAAAATCTTATCAATCAAGCGTTTATAATTAATAAATTGTTCTTCTTTTAAATTAGTATCGTTTACTTTCAAAGCAACGACATAACTGTTTTTAACGGTCAATTCTGCTTTTTGCGTATTGTCCTCATAGGTATAATTGCCATCAATAACCTCGGTTGGCACACGCAAAGAATCCACGCGATTAGGCAAATAAACATATAAATTCAAGTCAATTTCTTCGTATTGCGGCTCAGATACTGAGGGGGTGTCGGCATTATTCCCGCCGAATGAAAGTCCTACCATCAGGAGGACTAAGGCGCACGTTGCAATAAGCTTTTCCATGATATTCGTTTTATTATTTGGTTGATTTAATATGCGTTGCATCCGCATCAAAAATTGACTTTTGCGTTGCCCCGCGAAAGCTAATGAAGGCGTTAGAGGGAAATAAGCCATTTCTTGAATGGCAACCAAAGCGCGGGCATAGTTGATTTTGCTATTGATAAGCTCAATAGCAATATCATCACACGCACTTTCACGCTCGTTACTGATTTGGCTTGATAGCCACCAAACGGCAGGATGAAAGTAAAATAATGCCTCTACTACACTTTGTAAAATATTGAAAATGAAGTCTTTACGCATGACGTGTGCCAATTCGTGCGCCAATATCGCTTCCACTTCTTCGGGCGCAAGGCGGTTGATAATGCCCATTGGGAACATTATCATAGGCTTCAAATGCCCCACAACCATTGGCGTTCTCACCATCGCGGATTCTACAATATCAATCCCACGCTGCACTCCCGCTTTGTCTGATAATTTTTGAAGCATATCCGTCCAATATTCATCGGCGGGGAAGTTCATGCGGTTTTTTAAATAATAGATATAGCTAATGCCGCCTAATAATTTGAGCATGAAAACCGCCACACCCAATATCCAAATAGTGACAATTAAAGGAATATTATGGTTAAAATAATCCTTAAAGCCTTGAATACTGAGGGGGTTAGCGATTTCGGATTTCGGCGTTGGTATTTCAGCAGCTATGCTTACATTTTTTGTCGCGGCACCCATCAAGTCCGTCGTTGGTGTAAAGCTAACTTTGGCGGGTTCACTCGCAAAGTCGTAGTAAAGACAGAATGTAACAACAGCCGAAACGACTACCGCCAACAATGCTATATTCGCTACGATATAGCGTGTTTTTGCCGCTTTTTTACGCATTGCCACCATTAATATGCCCGAAATAAAGGCTATCAATGTTGCTTGCCAGAGGGTGTGTACGACCATCCACCCAAGAGCATAATCCAAACTATCTGAAAATAACGTGAAGTTAGGCTTCATGATTTTAATTTTTTGTAAAATATTTGAATGATTTTCAAAAAAGCCTCCCCCTTTGGGCATTATTGATTGGTTCTAAACCCGAAGGGTTTTAATATGAATAACCCCGAATGGAATTCGGGGAAGATGCCAAGAAGTAACCGCTAATAACCCCGAATGGGGTTGAATGTGAGATACGTTTATTCAATCCTTTCAGGATTGTTGACCACATCG
>JAYVKQ010000500.1:0-4168 GCA_043768285.1 Saprospiraceae bacterium
CGCAACACAACGGGCTTCACAGCCTGTAGTTGCTACCGTCGTGATAGCACTCCATTCGCTATACATAGCCGTTAAACCATTTGTACAAATGCTACGCACTTTGAATTGATACTTCGTACAAGTTTTTAAATTCAATGCTGAAAAAAGAGGTACTGTAACGGTTTCAGTTCTCCAGCCAGCGTCACCCGCAGCTGCTTCCCTGAATTGCACTTCATATTTGGTTGCGCCCGTAGATGCCCATTTGACAAATACTTTTGTGTCGGCTGTTTCAGAACCAAAAGCATTAGGCGTGCTACAAGGTGCCACGCAGCCAATAGTTTTGAATTTTGCGGATTCGCTGTACGTACTTAGTTCGCCCAAAGCGCAAATGCTTTTTACGCGAAACTCATATTCATGACAAGGTAAAAGGTTTTTGATTAAAAGCGTGGTGGTGGTTACATCCGCCGATTTCCATTCGGTATCGCGGCGGAGTTTCCATTGAACGATATAGCCATTGTTTGAGCCAGTGGTTTTCCAGTTCAATACGGCTATAGAGTCACGAGTAGAGGCAAATAAGCCTTCAGGTGTAGGACATGCTACGTCCATCGGCGTAGTAGCCAAAGATGTAGTCATAACACATAGTAAGAGACCAAAGAGTAACAGAATTCTGTTCATGTAAGTCTGAGATTGTGAATTTAGTGAAAAAATAGTTTTAAAATCGGTCAGTGTTACGATACAGTGTCGTTTGCGTTGTTAATAACCTTATGAGGGGATAATATAAATGCAAGATACTCGTATATATTTTTTCGCTGCCTAATGATGATATTTTTTTTGAAAAAGATAAAATTCTTTTACCGAAATATCCTTTACTTTAAAATAGGATACGTTTCAAGTTTTATTTTACTTTGCAGCGTTTTAGTGAATAGGACAATTTTTTGTAACAAAAATTAATATTATTTGTTATAAAAAGTTGATATTCAATATTATATGTGTTTTTAAAGATAAGATTCTCTAAGGAGGAGTATCTTGGTTAAAAAATAAGATTCATTGCTAACTAAAAACCTATTAACTATGATTAAGATTTTAGTAAATGATGGTATCGAGGCTGATGGCAAATTACTTTTAGAAGATGCTGGCTACCATGTCGAAACCACTAAGGTTCAACAAGAAGACTTGCCAAAAGCCTTGCCAAATTACGATGTCATTATTGTCCGTTCGGCAACCCAAGTTAGAAAGGATTTGATTGACGCTTGCCCCAATTTGAAGATAATTGCGCGCGGCGGTGTAGGTGTTGATAATATTGATGTGGATTATGCCCGTTCAAAAGGTATCGAAATCATAACCACTCCTGCCGCTTCTTCTCAATCAGTAGCAGAATTGGCATTGGGGCATATGTTGTCTCTCTCTCGCTTTTTGCACCGAGCCAACCGCGAAATGGCAACTGGCGACTTCAAAAAACTGAAAACTGCTTATGCTGAAGGTGTACAGATGCGCGGCAAAACAATGGGTATCGTTGGTTTTGGTCGTATTGGGCAAGAGTTGGCGCGTATGGCATTGGCGATGGGTATGAATGTCATGCCTTGCGACCCCTACATCAACTCTACGGATTTGACCCTCAATATCTACAACTCAAAGGATGTAAAATTGAGTATTACCTTAAAATCCTATCCACTTGCCGAAGTATTGAAAAACTGTGATTATATCTCTTTACATACGCCCGCAGTTGGTAAGCCCCTTATCGGAAAAGAGGAGATTGCAGCCATGAAGAAAAACGCTTTTATCGTCAATTGCGCCCGTGGTGGTGTCATTGATGAAGATGCGCTTTTAGAAGGTTTGGATAGTGGCAAATTAGGTGGCGCAGGTCTTGATGCCTTTATTGGTGAACCAAACCCACGTAAAGAATTGCTCAATCACCCTAAAGTTAGCGTTTCGCCCCATATTGGCGCGGCGACTATGGAAGCGCAAGCGAATATCGGTCTCGAATTAGCGGATAAAATTATTGCTTTTTTTGGAGATGATAAATAAATATTTACATAAATAGACCACAGATAGGACTGATTAGACTGATTTTTACTGATTTTTCTCATTAGATATATAATCAGTAAAAATCTGTCCTATCAATGGTCTATATGCTTAACATCTGTAAACGCACCCCCTCAGTATTTTTCCACTTTCCTATCCAAATTAGCAATAATAGCCATACAAATAAAGAAAAAAGAGCCAATTTTATCCGTCTCTACAAGGTCATTGATCAAATTCAAAATAAGAATAATTACAAAAGACAACAAAGTTGCCAGTGCAATACCTTTATAGTCATCTGTTACTTTATGATACACTTGCTCTCCTTTTATTAAAACATAGAAAACAAGTAATAAAAATAAAATCAAACCAACAATACCTTGCTCAACGGCGATAAGTAGATAATAGCAATGTACGGTAGAGTGGTCTTCGTTCTCACTCACATATGTCCGAAAGCTGGTAACAGTATAAGATTTATAAAAATTGTAAAAATTATTACCCCCAAAACCCATATACGGTTTTTCAGCTATCATCCGAACGCCAGCTACCCAACGATATACGCGTTCCATTGTGGATATATCCTCCCCTTTTGCCGTTGCTTCTAACAGATTATCGAATTTGGTATGTGTCACAGCGCGTTCAAACTTAGGTGCAAAATCAAGGTATTTGTTACCATTTACTAAATAGGTCATACCCGCTATCATTGTTATGCACGCAATACCCACGACCATTTTTGTCAATCGCCATTTTATAATAAAGTAGTACCCAACTGCCCCGAGTATAGCCACATAAGCTGCCCGCGTGAAGGAAAGCTGAATAGCCGCTAAAAAAATTAGAATAATTGCCGTCAATATCCACCACCACAGATTACCCTGCCGTTGCCACGACCTACCCATAATCAAATAGGGTAGGAAAACAGCTATCGCACACCCATAGTTAACATGGTTGCGAAACATGGGTGACATCACCCGATTGATATGTTCAAATGAAAAATCGTAGGCAGCATGGCGCAGTATCGTAATAATGACCGCCATACTGAGGGGTATCGCCACACATCTAAAAAAGCGGACATAATCCCGTTTTTCGCGCAACATCAATATCGTCAGAAAATAGAACGTGACAATGTACCACCATTTTGCTAAAAAATGTTTTATCGAAAAATATATACTTTCGGAGTTGAGCATCGTCATGAATATCCACGCAAAATGCGCCAATAGCAATAAAGTGATAGGATGGCGTAATATCGGCGACACCTTCAATGCCTTATAATTTTTTGCCACATATAATCCAAAAACCAGCATCAAACCCACCGTCAAAGGCTCGGTAGGCAAATCGGTGGCAAAGCTATCGGTCAATTCAAATTCAATCGAAATGGGAATACACGCCAATAGGAGAAAATAGACGCTTTTAAAATCTACGATGGTAATATAAACCAGAAGAGCAAAAGCGGGTATCGCCAATGGATACAAGCTATCCAAAGCTGCACACAACCACGCGCTGGCTACGATAATGCACCCAAAAATAAGGAAAAGAGCCTTACTTTGATTGATAGATATACCACTAAGCAGCCTCGTGTGCATGTTGAAGGGAAAGATTTTTGTAATTTTCAAACAGCAAAACACCTATCACGCTAAATAACAAGGATATGAGCAAAGCACTACCTATAATAATACTGCGTTTAGGGCGCGATTTCATAATCGGCACCCGCGCATCTTCAACGAGGTGGATAGCAGAGATTTTGGTGCCATACGCTATTCTGAGTTGCAAAAAACGCTGTTTATCGCGGCTGAGTTGGTCACGTTCTTGCTCATAAAACTCTTTCATAGCCGAAACACTATTAAAACCCAAATTGTACCGTTTGAGCATTTCGCCACCTTTTTTCATTTCCTCTTCGTAGCCACGCATGGTAGCTTCTAATTGCGCAATAGTATCAGCCGAGATATTCGCATTTTTTTTCAAAATATCATATTTCGCACGGCTACGGTAAAAATTGGCTTCGGCATCTACGGCAGATTTGGTGATGGCTTCGGTTTGCTTTTCGGGGTCAATTACACCATAGGTTTGGCGCAATCGGGAAAGCGAATCACCTATATTATAAAGTGTTTTATTTTTTTCTTCAATATTCACCTCATATGCCTTAATCAAGTTGGCTTGCGTCGTGCGTATCATA
>JAYVKQ010000501.1:0-7670 GCA_043768285.1 Saprospiraceae bacterium
AACTGTTCAAACGAAAATCCGTTATCTAAAACATACAAATTTTTTGTAGCGTTTAGTAATTCTGAATTATCCACTTCATTAATTAAAGTTGATGAATAATACTGAATTAAAGAAATTACTGGATTTTTATTGTAAAATTCTAAACTCCGTTTTGCAGAGTTTTCAAGTTGTCTCAACTGGTCATTATTTATTGCGATATTGGCAAAATGGTCAAATACTGAAAAATCTATCTTGCTGCCGTTTTCTGAAACCTTACGAATTTCTTCAACAAACTGCGAATCAAAATAATCATTTACAGTTGTTTTAAAGGTTAAATTTCCGTTTTCTTCGTTGGTTTTTAATCTTTCGATAATTGCCATCTCTACTGCTTCTGATATGTTATTTAGTGCTTTTTGTCGCTTATCAAAAACATTATCATATGTAAAATCTATCAGCGTATCTATACAATTTCTCATAGCACTTTCCTTCTTATTTCGTGCTTGTTGCATAAGATTAAGTACATATTTTTCTGGATAGTACCGTAAAAAATGTTCATGAAGATTGTGATAAATTTCCTCGTTTGTTTGGTTTCGACAAATGAGCGTTGCAAAACTTGGGTATTGAATAGTATAGTCTTTGACAACTCATAGAATAGACAACCGATAAATAATTTTAAAAGTATCTTGGTCAGACCGTATTTGTGTGAATAGGTATTTTATTTCACTAATTTGAGTCATTGTGAATATAGGGACAAAACCAAATCCATGAATTTTTGAGTAATTTTTCTTTAAATTATCTACAAAATCATCATCACTTTGACAAAATGATGTGGATTTTTTCACAATGCCATAATCAAATAGAGGATTACTAAAACTATTCAGAAAATCCACAACACTCTGCACGCCATTATTTTCTAATCCTATTGTTATAGTATTGGTTTGATTGACAGGTATTTGTCTAACAAAATCCTCAATTCCGTCTTGTTGTGGTGTTGCCTTGATATGTGCAAACCAACTTGTCAAATCTATTTTATTTGGATTATTTTCTGTGATAAAGTTAGCAATGTTAGTCAAAACATGAATTGCTTCCTCTTCCGTGCAAATTCCATCCAATCCTTTTTTACCTTTTGTTGAAACTTCAAGAGTATTGATGTTTATACTTCCAAACGTCTGACCAAACTCCTCTCCGTTTATATAATAAGTGTGAGGTATGGCTGGCGGATTAGGGAATGGCTTACCAATTTTTATCTCTCTACCTGTGATTTGAAAAATATTTTCTTGTATTTGGTCTTTATTTGTTGTGTGTGGAAACGTTATTTTATCCAGTAATTCAAAGGTTATGTTTTTTTCGTAGTTTTGTCCTTTGAAAGAATTGTATAAAAAAGTGTCTTGCACATTTCGTGCTACACTCTTGCCATTAGGCAACAATAAATTATTACAATGCAATATGTAAGCAACAGCATTATTTCTATCCCTGCCTGCTCGACCTGCTTCTTGGTAAAATCCTTCAATTGAAATTGGGTGTGTTATATGGATTGTAAAACGAATATTGGGCTTGTCAATACCCATACCAAAAGCTTTGGTAGCCACAAGAAGCGTAATTTTATTACTCTTAAAATCATCTTGTACTTTTTCCAATAAATTGCTATCACCACTCCCATAGTACTCTCCTATCAAATGAGCAATATCTGGAAATTCAGTTCTCAAAAATTTAGCGATATGCTGAACTCCCGAAGCCATCTTGTCGGTAGAATGTGGACAGAATATAATTCCACAATTTGAATTCTCCCATTGATGTTTAATGAAATCGGGGAAAGAAACTGCATTGCAATTTTCAAGGTATTTTTCTGCGATGAGGTCATTTTTCAAAATATTGGTTAAGCCCTGTTTTAAAGCACTAAATATACTATCTTGGATTACCCAAAAACCACCGCCTACTGCTTTTGCATTGACATTCTTGATTTTAAATTTTAATTCTTTTCTTTCAAGTACTTTTGGGCGAATAATATCACTATCATTTTGCAATCCAACCTCTCTTTGAACATCACTTAACACATCAAATGAAGCCGTACCTGTTAAACCCATTGTTGGAATACTTTCTCCATCTATACCTGAAAAACAATATTGCCGAGAATTGTCGCCTAATTTCAAATATGCGGTTCTGAAATCATGTCCCCACTCAGATACGCAATGTGCTTCATCAATAATGCAGAAAGCAAAGTTTTTTCCGTAATTTTTTATTTGTGATATTTGCCTTCTAAAATCTTCTATTACAAATCTTTCTGGCGAAACAAAGGCAAAAAGATATTCGCCTTGCGAAAAACGCTTTATATTTTCTTCTTTTTCTTTAGCACTTAAAGTCGAGTTGATGTATATCGTAGCGTCTATCAGCGAATTTTTCAAGTTTTCATTTTGGTCTTTCATCAAGGCTTTAATTGGGTCAATTACTATAATTAACCCTGCTTGAAGCAATGATGCGACTTGATATGTCAAAGATTTACCAGCTCCTGTTGGAAGAAGTGCAATAGGATTTTTCTTTTGTAATGCTTTTGATAAAATCTCAACCTGCCCTTCTCTAAATGTTTGTTTTCTGAAAAATGACTGCAAAAAGAAATTCAAGTTTTCTATACTTCTATCCTCTCTGCTTTCTGGAGCATTAAAGTATTCAATTGAAGGATAAAAATTAAACTTTCTTTTCTCTTCGGTATGATGCAATGATTTAATTACAATTGTTTGTCGTGCCAAACTTTGAGTTGGTCTATTCAAAAAGGTAGAATAATTCAAAACAGAAATATCAATAACTAAATCGTAAGCTCTAAAATCAGTGGAGTTACTGAATAGTTGGCAATTGTTTTCTTTATTTAGTTTTGCATTTGCAAATTCAATCGTATTAAAAATGTAAACCTCAAACTTAGGCAATTTATATTCAACTCCGTTTTGTAAAATTGATAGGTGCTTAATTTGAAGTAAAAGGTCGTCAATCGCAATTTTTCCACAAGGAACGTCACGCTCTATAATCGCAATTTTTATTATGGATTTATCAAAATCTATCAACCTTGATTTTAATGCTTTGATTATGGCTTTTTGAACTCGTGAAATTCCAAAAGGCGATAAATAAAGTTGTAAATAATCTAACCCTTGTTCATTGTAGAACAAAGGATTTTTAATATTTTCCGTAAAATGTTGAAAATAAGGGTGATTGAGATAGTTCTTTATTGTGTTTTGAATTTCAGTAGGAATATTTCTAATTTCAGATGTTTTAATCCTAACAGTCTCATATTCATTTTTATCTGCAAAATTAGTTCTTAAATTGTCTTTTTGTTGTTGCATTATTTCATTGTGTTGGCTTCCGTCAATCTCAATTATTAGACCTTTTTTACTATTTCTATATTTAGGGAATTCCAGTAAAAAATCTGTATTTTGATGATAAAATAAATCTTGTCCTGCTATTTTTCCACCAACGATAGACGTGATTGTTCTCTGTAATTGAAGTAATTGGTTTGCGTCAGATCCAAATTGATTAAATACAGTTTCAAAAAACAATTTTTCAAATTCACTACCGCCATGACTTTCCCAAGTTTGAAATGTGCTTTCAGTGTTTAATTCTTTAGTTCTTTTATCTGCAATTATCAAACATCTAAGAAATTGATTCGCTTCTTCTTCCGTGAAATTATAAGATATTGAACCAATACCATTTGTGCTATTTTTAGTAAGCCCAAAATTTTTTTCAAATTGATTTTCAATAAAGATTGAGGTAAGGGTAGGTAAACCCCTTGAAAGTTGATTATCAATTACCGAAAAAATAGAGCTTTCTCTCTCATTGTCAGAGTTATTTATTACTGGGTTTTGACAGTAAAAAGAAGACAAGTTTTTGCATACTTGAAGCCAAAAATCTTTTTTGTCTGATTGATGAATTGTAGTAATAACGCTTTGTAATACTTGTCCTGCGAAAATTGCTGCCATTTTATTATCTTTTTATTTAAAGGGTTTTAAGTTATATTTGAGTTGATTAAAGTTTCTTAGAACTTTTAATAAATACCCGCATTATCAGTATTTTTACTTATTATAGATAAGTAACCTACTTATATGTTAATATTTATACCCTTCAGTATTCCCATACCGAAATGCATAAAAAAAATAATTTCTCAAATAATGAAGCAAATCAAAAAGGAAAAGTCGTTTTTGCGTTCAGGCGTATGTTTGCTAACGAGACACAAACATAACAATTAAATGTTATTTCATAAAACTACATATTGAAATTTTGCAAACATTAACACTCTATTGACACTTGCGCGGTTGTAAGCAAAACAATACTTGCTCGTTTGTATCAATTGTGGGATATATGCTACAATACAAAAAGCCTTTCTCACCAAGGAAAGGCTTTTTTATTAAAATACTGAGGGGTGCTATTGCGCGTACACTCAACAAATGTACCCCCTCAGTATTTCTCAAAAATCGGCTTTGTTTTCTATGTTATCATAAAAAAAACAATCTACATTTGTGGATTAGCAAACAAAAAGCAAACCGACTATGAAAAAAGGAGAAGGCTACGATTTAGAAAGAAATAGTCATATTGATAAAGTTCGTTTCACATTCAAAAGTATTAGTGAACATCAGACGATTGATAAAATAGTTGAATTCAAAAAGATGTCTTCTATTTTGTGGAATTTAGGATTTGGCGACATCTCAGGTGATGATTGGGAAGATAATATCATTTCAAACAATAACGATTTAAGAAAGGTATTGCAAACTGTTGTAAATGCTGTATATGATTTTATTGATATATACCCTCATGTGCATCTTCTTATCTATCCCTTAGACTATCAAAGGAAACTCCTATATAATCGTATTTTTCGACTTCGGTGGCACGAGATTGAGCCACTATTTTCAGTTAAAGGGTTTACCATTGAAGAAAATGAAGTTATAGAAGAAGATTATACGCCTAAAAATCTTTTTGACTATTTTGTAATTAAGCCAAAATAGTGTATTTTTGATGAATTAAATATAAATCCTTAATTATCATGTTATCAGATAATGAAATCAACCAATTGGTTTTGACAAAGCCTAAAAATAGTCGGGTCAGAGAAATGACTGATGTAGAAAAAGAGAGGGTAGAGGTTATTACCCACAATTCGTATTTCAAGAAAAAATACCGAATGGCTTTAGAAGTCACGACTAAAATGATGGTGCAAGACCTTTATGCACAGCATCCCGATTGGTCTGTTAGAGATGTGTTATCTGCCGCTTTAAAAGAATACAATAAAGATTTGCCTTCTGCAATATTATTAGACATGATGCAACTTATAGTGAGCGAATGGGATAAAAAACAAACCCATAAAAGTGAATTAGCTTTAGCTTAACGCTTATTAAAACAGCCTTTCTCACCAAAGAAAGGCTGTTTTAATAGGCAAATAGGGAGGGGTGCCACAAATCGGTGGCACAGGTTGTTAATTACTCAAAAGTCAAAAGCCCAAACCGATAGCTGCGTCCACGCTCGCCATATATCGCCATTTTGTTGCGTCCAATTTGACGGCATATTTTAGGGCGGCTTGTTATCCCTTCTTCTTTATTCTGAAAAAGTGGCGTGCGTCTTACCTCGCCTTGACGGTTTATTTCGGCTAATACAACTACTGAATATTTATCAGGTTCTTCGGTATAGGTGCGTTTATTTCTCGGATCGAGGTTGCGCGGGTCTTCATTATAAGTGAAGTATAATTTATCAGCCACAATACTCATGGCGTAGGAAGAAAAAAGACCGCCATCATTGCGCGACAATTGCCGCTTTGGAATACGGGCAGCCCAATCAATTTCTCCATCGGGACGTATATTCACCACTATGACATCATTATAATGGTAGTACAAATCACTGCGTCCGTTATTGCGGTTATAGCTATTGTAGCCATAAGGACTATAAAAGCTGTATGGGTTATAAAACGAGGAGTAATAAGGCGAGTAGTTGGAATAAGGAGACATACCGCCCATACTATACGGTGAGCCGAAGTTATTAAAGTTATTGTTACGCTCCTCTATAAAATATTGCTCGGCAATCAAAATAGCACCACCATCACTGCGCAATATCAATTTATCTAAATTGTAGGAAAATAGCTCGGGTTCTTTTTCTTTATTGTCGGCAGCTACGGCGGCTTTGGCGCGTTCTTTACTGCGGTCGGAAAGGTTTTGGGTAATAAAATCAAAACCAAACTCGCGGGTACTGACGCTTGTCATATCCTTGGTTTTAGGATTTATTTTGAAAAAACACGTGCCTTTCATGCCTTTTGCATCTTTTTCAGAATAAAAACCACTGAACACAAGGTCGCCATCATCTGCCACACGGAAAGTCAATTCGGTAATAAATTTGTCTTTCAACATAATTTTATATTCTTGAATATCCAACGTACTATCCCGCATATAGGCGATTAGGTCGTATTGATAAGTCGGTTTGCCTTTGCGTTCCGTACGGTTCGACCCCTCAGTATAAACGACCCCTAAGAGGTAAACATTTCCATTTTTATCTATTTGATATTCATCTACGCTAAAACTTTTACGACCATAAGGTAAGCGGGCATTTTTAGACCATACTTCCGTGAAATCACTGTCAAAAACGGTCATTGCAAATTCCTGTTCACGTCTTTCGCTCGGCTGGCGCGTGAAGACCACAATTTTAGAACTATCTCTCGAAATGCTGTAGTTGAACACATCCTGACGTTCCTTATTGGTTTCGTCTTGCTCCGAAATCATCATAATATCGCGGCTCATAGTCAGCGTTTGATTGTTGATGCGTTGGGCAAAAAGGTAGGTTTTCTCATGTTTTTCATTATAAAAATAACTCAAAAGCCACAATTTGCCTTGTAGCATGACCACATCTTTCAGAAAGCGGTCTTTGCCTTTATACTCCAAATCCAATTCTTTACTACGCAATAGTTTCATCGAAGCATCGTAATATTCGATGATAGCGTTGATACTGCCAGTCCCCATCACTCCTTTTTGATGGATACGCAAGGCATAAAAGCCCCCCCCCTCAGTACCAATCACTTTTTGGAGGTTGCTGTTGGCGGGTTCTTCATATTCTTTACTCCACTGGAGAGGTGGGCGCGTGAGGGCATTTTCAGTTTGCTGCCCAAAAGCAACAAAGCTCAAAAAACAAATAGCAACACTTAGATATTTTTGAATATAGTTCATTGTAAATGATTTTAAAATTTAGGCGAAAAATAGCAAAATTTTTGTGAAAATACTGAGGGGGTGTCTTTTTAATGTATAACAATTAAGACGTGTAATTAGCTTTAAGAAGTAGTTAAATAGGCGTTAAAATTTTATTAAAATGAAACATGAGCCATCTTAAATTCTACAACAATGTTCGTTCAGCCGCCACTACGTGGCTATTCGCTTTGAAATTTCTTGCAGTGATACCGAAATGTCGTAGCTAACGCTACTTTTAATACAATATTAAGAGTGAAAAGTAGCGGTAGCTACGACATTTCGGTATCACTGCAAGAGATTTCAAAGCGAATAGCCACGTAGTGGCGGCTGCACAAATATTGTTGTAATATTTAAGGTGGCTATGTTTCACTCAATAACAAGTTTATACTTCGTCAATAACCCTGCAATATTATCCGCCGAAAATTTGGCTTGTTGTATAAAATTCACATTGGGGTCGAGTATGATATTATAAGCTGTCCGAAAATCAGCTTTGCC
>JAYVKQ010000502.1:0-6898 GCA_043768285.1 Saprospiraceae bacterium
TATTATAAATTTCGCCCACGTAAAGGAGAAACGGTTATTAGTTATGACCGTATGCACCCTTCTGGCATCGCTATTGATGGGCATCTCGAATTTCCCAAAGATGATGGTTCTACCTTTACTGCTACTTTCGAAGCAACTTCGGCAGCCACTTCCATAGAGGTACGTTATTCTCTCCAACGCCAACAACTTTTCTGGGATGCGCTCGCTGTTAGTAGTGTGGCGACTTTGGCTGTTATGTTTGGCTTGTGGCTCTACAATTTTTGGACAATATATAGCGCGGGTTGGCTCGCAAGTGTTGCACTTCCTATTATATTGACTTTTTTAGGTGTTTTGGCGTATCATATGTTTTTCCGTTCGGCTGGTCGTTATCGCTATATTTATGCCATCGAGCAATTCAAACAATACCATACTGACGAACAATGGATAGCTATCGGGAGTGATATATTTGACGATGCTAACGACCCTAATTTTTTAGAATTGAAAAACCAGTGTATCGTCAATGGTTTTGGTTTGGTGGTTGTAGATAAACAAGAACACGTTGATTTATTGACAACACCCGCGAGAGAAGAGATATTTGGTAAAAAAAGACGGACTTTGAAGTTTTTAGAAAACCCATCTGCCTCAAATTTGCGCCATTTTACTGCGAACGACCTTACGCGCTTTCGCCGCCCATATATGACACAGGCTTTTACATGTTTGGTTGCCATTGGTCTTTTAAGCTCTATTTATTATCGTCAATGGCAGATACGCCCGATATTGAGCGTGTCAAGTACCGAAAGCTATCAAGACAGTTTGGCGATTATGAATGATGTGTTGAAAGAAAACCCCGAACCTGAATTGATGGTCTATAAAAAAGATGATGTAATAGCTAACAACAGTACGACACAACCCTACGACCCTAACACCCCCTCAGTATCCGACAATACAAATATGTCTAAAAATGCTATTGGGTTGTACGTTTATACACCAACAGATGGTTATTTGACCTATGATTGTGCAAGGGCTGGTATGCGTGGCGTGAAATATGTTGTGCAAGATATACTGTGCAAAAACTTTGAAGATGCCCGTAGCCGCATTGATATATTGAAAACTTATGGCTTAATTGCCAATTGCATTTCGCTATCTTGCACCGAAACGACTTCAACTGGCTATTGCGTCTATTACGAATTGATGTATAACGATGAAGTTTCTGCCAACGCCAAAGCTATACAAGTTAAAAAAGAATTGGCTGAATTGCGGTTGTCACATGATTTTATAAAGATTAGGACTTTGAAGTTTTAACAAATTTATAGTGTTTATAACTTATTTCAAGAGCAAAGGGAGGGAAACTAATACAGTTTCCCTCCCTTTGTTTTATCAATTTTCAATTTTATATTACTATTGTTTAAATTTTCATGTATCTACTTCTGATATTGAGATAAGAGAACATATAACATATTATCTAAATTTGCCAAACAAGGAAGAAAAAATGAAATATAAAGCTCAATTACACGAGTTATATAGTATTTCAAACCCTAAACGAGCTATACTTGATAATGCTTTTAAAAAGTGTATAGCTTTAATGATGGCAGAAATGGTCAATATTGAACAATCAGTCACTCAATTGGAAGAACAAAATTGATTAGATTATTTAATAACTATATCTCCAAAATTGTATAGCCTGTTTGTAGAAATGCGAACAGGCTATAATATTTTACGATAAAAAAAAGCGTCCAACCAATCCCCAGATTGTGCAGAACGCTTCTATTATAAATTATTTGAAAAATTTACTATTCACTTTTAATAAATACCTTCATCCTCTCGCGCTTGCCTTGCGCCGATATGCGGATAAAATGCTGCCCTTTAGGCAAATCGTTAATATCTACGGAAATAGGGGCGTTAGAGATTTTATCTACGTCAATTGTTTTTTCTAAAATACCTAATGTGTTGTATATCAATATTTTAACTTCTTTGCCTATATATTGGTTCAAGCTGATATTCAAATTGTCGCTTGCAGGGTTTGGATATAAGACCACATCATTTGTATTGACGATACTTACTTTTTTAACAT
This sequence comes from Saprospiraceae bacterium, assembly GCA_043768285.1. Taxonomy (GTDB): domain Bacteria; phylum Bacteroidota; class Bacteroidia; order Chitinophagales; family Saprospiraceae; genus JAAFJT01. The sequence continues at coordinate 2,051 of JAYVKQ010000502.1, forward strand.
CTGAAATAGAAATTGCGCCATCTTTACCTATCGTTTTCACGCGGTAGTAAGCATCGCTCCCCTCAGTCATGCCATTGGCTTGATGGCTGGTTGATGACATATTTTGAACATCCACAGCACTATATTGATGCAATAATTTATCCGCATAGATTTCATTTGTTGTTTCAATCGATTTGAAATTGCCCTGCGCATCCGCTTTTTCAATTTGATAATAATCGGTATTGATACTCGAATTGCTAATCCAAGTCAATTGAATTTTGTTAAAAACAGCTTTGGCTTCTAAATCCAAAATAGGCTTGTGGTTGGCGAGTAGGGGTTGTGGGTCAGGGTCGGTACACGTGGTTTGGTTCACCAATTTAAACCCAAATTCGCCCTGTGTATTGTCACTTAACGTAAAATCACCTGCACCGCCCAATTCGTCTGCATTTTGAGTATTTGCCCCGTTGCCGATTTGGAACGCTGCCCCGCGTCTGACAATCGTCAAACTTTGATTATTGATATTCACCGTACCCGTCATTGTCGTAAAATAGATATAGCCAGCACTACTACTCACACAGGTGGATGTGCGCGGGCTGCCCGAAGGCGCAACCGTTATACCACCCGACAAATTGATATTCACAACCACCGCTGCCCACGTTGCCGTACGGAAAGTACCGCGTATAGATGCCGCCGTATCGCCACGGTTTTCAAACACAACTGATTGAGCTTGAAGCAATTGGCGTACAGTGCCGACTGTCAATACCATACCATAAGGCTTCCACGTTTGGGCGCATATTTCGTTGGTGTTTTGTGCCGTGTATTTTTTACACACACCGCCGCCGCCTGTTTGTTGCGCAACCGTTACTGTGAAACGACATGTACCCAAATTGTTTTTAGCGTCCGTAGCCGTATATGTCACCTGCGTAGCACCCAATGTAAAGGCTGCACCGCTCGAAAAGTTGCTGGATACTGAGGGGGTACCGAGGCAGTTATCCGTTACTGTTGGCGTTGCCCAATTTGCAATGGCTGTAGTCGTGGTCGTTAATACATTGATATTCGAGGGGCAGCCTGCAAAAACGGGCGCAATTCTGTCCGTATCGCATGGATTGGTCGTAGTATTGCTAACAGTCACTGTGAAACTGCACGTTGCGGCATTATTCGCGGCATCACGCGCCGTATAAGTTACCGTAGTTGTACCCACTGGGAAACTTTGTCCACTTGCAAAATTGCTTGTAATAGTAGGAGAGGGGGTGCAATTGTCAGTCGCCGTTGGAGCCGTCCATGTTGCTATGGCATTAGTCGCTGCCGTAACGAGCGTCAAATTTGCTGGGCAATTGGTGACAAATACAGGAATAGTTGTATCATTTGTGCAATTTGACGTACCCGCCGCCACAATAAGGGTATAGTCCTCTACCTCGCCCGCCGCAAAACTTTCGCAAGCCGTTGGATACGTGCCTTTTTTACCAATAACCCGCATTATTGTAGAACCAGATAGGGCAGTTGAAGGTATCAAAACGGGGTTTGTGACCGCCGTACTGACCGCATTCTTTTCAAAAACCTTTTCAATATCGTCGAAAATACCGTCTTTATTAAAATCTATCCATACGCGATAATACATATTGGTTTGGTAACTCGGGTAGCTAATCCCTGGCGTAAGGGTCATCACATAGGTTTGCCCTTTGGTGACATTACCCGCTACGTCTTTGAAGTCCGAATAGCCCAATGTATATCTATCCGAGCGCGTTTTACTACTCGCATTGTCTATATTGGCAAATTGTACCCGCGACAACCATTCCGTCCACGGTGCTTGAGCGTTGGCATTACAGTAAATACCCGCCGTCCCGCAGTTTTCGGAAACAACCGCCGAAGCCGAACCAGTGCAGGTTTTGCTATCCGTAACAGTTAGACGATAGCTGCCAGTGGGTAGGTTAGATAGCGATGAGGACGCTGAAGAATTAGTCCACGTATAAACATACGGCGGCGTGCCACCCGATACCGAAGCCGTAATAGCACCATTCGTCAAACCACAACCAGCATTTGTCACATTTAATGATACAGAAACGGGCGTTGGTGCATTGACAATAAACGCTTTGGTCGAAACCGCGCCCGTAGCATCTGTTACTGTGACCGCATAATTACCCGCCGCGAGGTTGCTCACGCTATCCGTTGCCCCTGCCACCGACCACGTGTAAGAAAAAGGAGCAGTACCACCTTGCGTCGTCACTTTCGCCGTGCCATTGCTGGCATTGGCGCAAGTAGCGGCTTTTGTCGTGACGGTAGTTGGGAAGCTGGATACAGTTATATTACCCGTAGTAAAGGTTGATTTATAGAAAAGCCCGCCATTATCGTCCACTTTGGTGGCATCCACGGAGCCATTTTCGTCAGTATCAATGCCTACTTGCAGATATACTTCGAGCGTATATGCCGTATTGGGTAATAAGCCACTTATTAAATCCACGCTCAGATTGCCTGAATATGTTTTGGTGCGATAAGGTGGCGAATTGAGGGTACTTAAAGTTGTCAAATCCGCCTTTAAAAATGCCCCTTTATTATTCGATTCTCGATAGACTCGGTAAAAAATAGCACTTTGCTTCACAATATTCAAGCAACTTTCCCATGTGCGGGTAGTGCCACCTGTAAGCTGTAAGGCTGTGATATTGGTGCCAAATGAAGTAGGATAAGCCAAACCATATGAGCATGGCGCAACAAAATACTCATTTTGAGTACCATTGACCGAAAAACGGGCAGTAGTGGCGCAGCTACCCACAAAATCGTAACCACAAGCCAATGCCTTTGGGGTCAGAAATAGGGTTGCCAACATAAGTAGTGCAAGTTGGGAATACAAGTTCGTTCTCATTGAATAATGTGTAAGTTTTATGTTTTGATGCTTTTTTAAAACGGAGTTGAAACCACATGGTAGCACTGCCGAATAGGGCATAATGGGCGCACGGATAGCACGGATTTTAACAGATGTACACGTTTTTGTTTATGTTTATACTAAAGTGAAAGTGGTTTTCGGATTTTGCGAGTAAACAGATTTACGAAATCTTTAAGATTTCGTAAATCTTACGCTCCAAATTTGCGAAAATACTGAGGGGGTAAATTTTATCGTATTTTTTAAATCCAAAAACCACTTTCGGTTTATGTTTAATTGAAAAAAAATCGTGTAAATCCGTTTTATCGGTGTCGTCTGTGTTCCTAATATGCCCTATGCGAAATTGCTGACATAGGGTAGATAAATATTGTTCAGTATCCATCTTACATCGCCTTCATTTTATGAAAAAAATCACCGTTAGAATTCCAAAATTAGGTAATAAGTTTTATAAAATAAATATATTTATTTTTTGTATTCAATTAAAAACAAGGCAATATGTTGCTCACATTAAACATTTTATTTTGATATATCTATTTTATATCAATCGTAAAGTGCTTGTTGTTAGACACGTACATCTATCGAGCAAGGCTATTCATATATTTTTATATTAAAATATATTAAATATTTTTATAAATAATATAGATACAAATTACACCTAATTGATTAGGTTTGATATGGTGAAATGTTGTTGTATGATGTTGGATGTTTAGTTGGTGGCGTTGTAGGTATAAAGCCCATTCGCTGAAGCATTGAAAATGGCGTTCGGACAAAGTAAAAAACAGTAAACGTGATTTTTTTCTATCTATCTAAATTTGTTCAAAAAAAACCTAATTTGCTGCCTAATTCAATAAACATTCGAGAATGATTCAATCCTACAAACAAAATCCTGTTGTAGCTTCACACTACAATACAATAATTATTGGCTCTGGCATGGGGAGCCTCACAACCGCAGCAATTTTGGCAAAAGAAGGTCAAAAAGTCCTTGTTTTGGAGCGTCATTACACCGCAGGTGGATTTACGCATATTTTCAAACGAAAAGGGTATGAGTGGGACGTGGGTATTCATTATGTAGGAGAGGTGCAACGCCCTCATTCGGTCATAAAAAAGGTTTTTGATTATATTTCAAACAGTCAATTATTATGGGAAGATTTGGGCGAAGTCTATGATAAGATTATTGTCGGAGATAAAGAGTATGATTTTGTAAAAGGCGTTCAAAATTTTAAAGAAAAACTCTACGAATATTTTCCTTTTGAAAAAGATGCCATAGATGGCTATGTAAATTTGGTGTTCGAAGCAACCAAAACAACACAAAAGTTTTATACAGATAAGGTTTTATCGCCAATTTTGAGTTCGACTATTGGCTTACCAATGCGTAATGCTTATTATAAATTTTCTGACCAAACTACCTACGATGTCCTCAAATCTCTGACCGATAACGAAGAATTGATTAAGGTTTTGGCAGGTCAATATGGCGATTATGGAGCTACTCCAAAGAAAAGTAGCTTTGCTATGCACGCATCGGTGGCTCGCCATTATTTTGGTGGCGGAAGTTTTCCGATTGGCGGCTCTTCGCAAATCGTTAAAACCATTGACCCTTTGATTGAGGCTGCGGGTGGCACAATTTTGATAAATGCCGAAGTAAAAGAGGTTCAGGTTATTAACAACAAAGCTACTGGTGTTTTGATGAGCAATGGCAAGGTATTTACTGCCGATAATATCGTAAGTGGGGCGGGAATTATGACAACTTACAATAAAATTTTGCCCGAAAATGTATGTGTTCAGCATAAATTGAAAGAACAATTACAAAAAATTGAACGGTCGGTTTCGCACGCCTGTCTTTATATTGGACTAAAAGGCTCGCCGCAAGAGCTGCAACTTCCTAAAACGAATTATTGGATTTATACTAAACCGAAAGTGGTTTTCGGATTTTCATAAATTGAGCCAAAGGCGTTAAAAAGTTTGAAATTTAAGTCCTATAAACGATTTTAACTCTA
>JAYVKQ010000503.1:0-2783 GCA_043768285.1 Saprospiraceae bacterium
CAGAGTGTCACAGAGTTTTTATTATAATTTTCTCTGTGAACTCTGTGTCTTCTCTCTCTCAACTCTGTGTAACCTTCAAACGCCTACTTGTCACGGAAAAATAAATTAATCGGGACACCTTGGAAATTGAATTTTTTACGCATTTCATTTTCCATAAAGCGGCGATAATTTTCAGGTACTTGCTTGGCGTGGTTGCAGAATAGGGCAAAAGTCGGATAATACAACGGCAATTGCGTGATATATTTCACCTTTATCAAATGACCACGATAGGTAGGGGGCGTTATTTTTTCACTTACTTCCTCCAACCAATCGTTGAGTAGTGAGGTTTTGATTTTTTGCTTTCTATTTTCAGCCACTTCTAATGCGACTTCTACCGCTTTGAATATCCGTTGTTTCTCTAATGCGGAGACGAATACCACGGGCAAGTCGTTGAATGGTGCAAAGCGGTGTTTAATTGTTTCTTCAAATTCCTTGGCGGTATTTGTGTTTTTTTCAATTAAATCCCATTTATTGACCAAAATAACGATACCCTTGTGGCGTTCAACGGCAATTTTGAATATGGCTAAATCCTGCGCTTCTACGCCATCTTGTGCGTCAATCATCAATATCGCTACATCACATTCCTCAATGGCTTGGATGGCGCGCATGACGGAGTAAAATTCCAGATTTTCGTGAACCCGCGCCTTTTTACGAATACCAGCCGTATCCACCAATATAAATTCTTTGCCAAATTTGTTATAATGCGTATGAATGGGGTCGCGCGTCGTGCCAGCTATATCTGTTACGATATTGCGCTCTTCGCCCAGAAGCGCATTTACGAGTGAGGATTTTCCGACATTCGGTTGCCCTACTATGGCTATTTTTGCCAATTCAGTTTCGAGTGGTTCGTAATTTTCGATTTTTTCAGCCACCGCGTCCAACAATTCACCCGTACCTGAACCCGACATGGACGATATAAAAAAGACATCCTCAAAACCCATACTCCAAAACTCGTTGGCTTCGAGCATACGGCTGTGGTTATCTACTTTATTGACCACCAAAAAAACGGGCTTTTTGGTGCGTCTGAGCAAATCGGCTACCTCCTCGTCAAGGTCGGTAATACCCGTTGAGGTATCTACCATAAACATCAGCACCGCCGCTTCTTCAATCGCCATTTTGACCTGCGAGCGAATAGCTACCTCAAACACATCGCTTGAACCATGCACAAAACCACCCGTATCAATGACCGTGAATTTTTTACCATTCCATTCCGTCGTGCCGTATTTGCGGTCACGGGTAACGCCTGATACGTTATCAACAATGGCTTCTCTTTGCCCAATAAGGCGGTTATATAAGGTGGATTTTCCAACGTTTGGTCGCCCAACTATGGCTACAATATTTCCCATTTATAAGATTTAAGATATACGATTTACCAAAATTGGTAAAAAGTCGGCAAAAGTACGGTTTTTTGCTTAATTTCTACTATGTTTTTGAATATAAAACGAATAATGGGTTCAAATCCAATAAATCCGTTAGGATTTGTATGTTTAAACACAATATATATAAATGTAAATCGAATCCGTATGATTCGCACATCACAAGCGTATTTACGTGCGAATCCTACGGATTCGTTAACGAAATCGCACTGATTGATTCTATAAACGTAGAAATCCTAACGGATTTATTGGATTTGAACCATTATTAGCTTTATATACTTAAACTTTATCCTGCATATATATTCTTTAACTTATCCAAAAGCAACAACATTTTAGCATTAATACTCGGATTAATATTAAAAAAACGGTTGTTTATTTTTATCCAATTTTTCTCTTTTTCTAAACGCGCTAAATGGTGGAAATATACCTTTTGACTTTTGTCCATCGGCGATTTCCAATAGAGCGCAAATTCGGTCATCGCAAAGCCTTCTTTCCCTTTGGGTTTGGTGAAAGTGCTTTGGTCGCTGATGAAAAAGATAAACTCACCTCGGGCAGCAAAAAGGAAATTTTTAGACGCATTTTCAAGCGTTTCGGCGGGCATTTTGATAAAATCAGTGTAAACGCGCTCCTTTTCGTTATCAAAATCTAAAAAATCGAATATCATTTGGTGCGTATCTACCGTGCCGCGCACTGCCTTTTCGTAGCGCAATATTTTTTCAGGAATGGGGAACGGATTAATATCCTTGCAGTTGTATATAATATGGTAGAGTGCCAAGCCACTAACGGCACTTTCGAGGGTGCGCTCGAGCTTAAATACTGAGGGGGTCGCCAATTTAGCATACATATCCGAAAACTCTTCTGACAGTTGTTTCGCTCTCAAATCTATGGTTTGCGTAAAGCCTTTGGTATAGACTTGTCGCAAATACTCATCTACCAAGTTGGGTGCAATCCACGCGGCATAGCGTTTGAGTTCTTCAAAAAAAAGATTTTTAATATTTTCCTCCAACACCATTGGGCTGTGAAAAGCATAACGACTTTTCAGCGTCAAATACTGAGGGGGTAGCAACTCTAAGGCTTGCGTGGGGTTGCCACAACCATAGCAAAATGTGGTATCGGCAGGGTTCAATTTTTGACAGGACATGCACAAGGCTAACGGAATTTCGACGTTGCCTCCACAACGATGGCAAAATTTCGCTTCATCAACCAACTGCGTATGACATTTTGGGCAGAAAACCATAAGGCGTTTTTTTCATAGCACTGCGGTTTATCTCTAAAAACACAGTTATTTTTTGATAATATTGATAAATTCTGGGCAAAAATAGTATAAAATTTAGAGAGTTTTAGATAAAAATGTCACAGAGATTAGAG
>JAYVKQ010000504.1:0-10983 GCA_043768285.1 Saprospiraceae bacterium
TTAATAAATTGATTTTCAATAAATTAGGAGACCCCCTCAGTATTACGAATTCTGGAAAGCGATTTGCAGGATTACGTTTGGCTATGCGTGAAAGAGGGCTATTGTTTACATTTGATAATTTAAAATTTGCAACACATATCAACTTCGCTTGGCTACACGATATGTATGATAAATATAAACAATGGACGACAAAACGCGAATATACCGCCGTCAATAACGCAAAACAATATGAATATGAAAAATAAGGACTTCTTACAAATGGGTTTGACATTGGCCGCTTTGGCAGTAGCCTTGGGCGCGTTTGGGGCGCATGGTTTGAAGCAATATGTATCACCACTGCAAATAGAGACGTTTAGAACAGGCGTTCAATACCAAATGTATCACGCTTTAGCGATGGTTATTGCCGTTCTGATGTCTCAATATTTTGATACCGTATGGATTAGGCGTGCGGAGTGGTTTTTCCTTGCGGGGATTATTTTATTTTCGGGGTCATTATATCTATTCACTTTTTTTGAAGCAACTGGTATGAGTTCGGTTCGGTGGCTGGGTCCCATTACGCCATTGGGCGGCGTGTGCTTTTTGTTTGGGTGGATATTTGCTATTTTGAGTGTCAGAAAATAAACAAATACACGAGACAATTTATTGATTATCAAATAGGACATAAGATTTAAACTTTGGGAACGTTTGTTCAAAAGCAAACAAACCTTCATTGTACTTTTAAACGAGAGGTGCAAAGATAGAATAGCTTTAAAAAGTCTTTGGCGTAAAATGACAACTAATATTCAACTTTATTCGTTTTTATACTTGCAAATATCAATTTATTGTCAGAAATTGTAGTTTATTAGATTTTCTTTTAATAAAAAGTGCATATTTGCCAAATATTATTTTGTTTGAAGCCAATTGCTTTAGTTATCTATGAAAAATAAAATCTCAACACTGACAGTATTCTTTTGTGTGATTGGTTTTAGCGGCGCGTTTGCCCAAATCAACCAATTGCAATTCGGTAAAAACCGCGTGCAATATCACCGTTTTTTTGATGAATGGAGCCAATATGAAAGCGACAATTTTATCACCTATTGGTATGGGCAAGGGCGATTTATTGGTCAATCGGCTGCTCAAATGGCTGAAATGGACTACGACGAAGTCCAAAAAATCTTAGAATATCGCCTCAACGACAAGATGGAAATCATCGTGTATGCCGATATAACGGATTTGCACCAAAGTAATATTGGGAGTGATGAAACTTTTGCCACACAGCCTGGTCAAGTAAAAGTAGTAGGTGAAAAGATATTTGTTTATTTTGACGGCGACCACACGCATTTGCGCCGTCAAGTGCGCGAGGGTATCGCTGCGGTGTTTATGAATGCGATGCTTTTTGGCTCTAATCTGCAAGAAGTTGTGCAAAACGCTATCTCCCTAAATTTGCCCGAATGGTTTAAATATGGTTTGGTTTCATACGTAGGTGAGGAATGGAGTACGGAGATAGACAACCATATGCGGGATATTATTCAGCAAAAAAAATATAAGAATTTCAATAAATTCACGTTGGCAGAACCTCGTATTTCGGGTCATGCGTTCTGGTATTATATTGCGCACCAATTTGGTAAAGCGAACGTCAGTAATTTACTTTACCTCACGCGCATCAACCGCAGCTTGGATGAAGCGATGATGTATATTATGGGCAGTAGCTACGAGGCGATGAGTTTGGCGTGTATGGAATTTTATAAAAAACGTTACGAAAAAGAATTGACGGATGCTACCAAAGTAGCGAGTTTTAATAGTTTAAAATTTAAAAACAAGCACAACCTGCCTTTGTATCAACCCAAATTAAGCCCTGATGGTCGCCGTGTGGCGTATGTTTTAAACGAAATAGGCAAATGGAAAGTCTATATCCAAGACGTACAAACGGGCGAAAGGCAAATGATACTGAGAGGAGGGACACGCAACCCGTTTCAAGCAACAGACTATAATTATCCGCTTTTGGCTTGGAATACAGACAATAATCGCTTGTTTATCACCTACGAAAAACGCGATGTATTAAAATTATTGGAATACAGTACGGCGGATAAAAAGCGCAAAATAGAGGATTTTCAACCCGATTTTCAGAAGGTCTATTCGATGGAGTTTGTCAATCCGCGTGATGTTGTTATATCGGCGGCGATACGTGGAGCGAGCGATATATATCAATACAACACCGTAGGGCGCACCTACAAAGCCATATCCAATGATTTTTGGGACGATTTGGATGCCATACCTGTCAATTTATTTGGTAAAAAAGGGATAGTCTTTTCGTCTAATCGCTTGAACAACCGCTTGGATATTGCCAAATTGGATAGTGTTATGCCTGTCAATCGCTTCGACTTATTTTATAAAGACCTTGAAGATACATCAAAAGCATTAGTACGCATTACAGAAACCCCCGATGCCAATGAGCGTTCGGCTGCTATTATTGATAGCACCTATTTTACTTTTTTGAGCGATGAAAGTGGGGTTTATAACCGTCAAATGGCATATCTGACGCAAGAATTGGTGCGCACAGACACGATTTTATATATCACCAATCAGTTCAGAGAAGTTGTGCCAATATATGTGATGCAGGATTCGGTGCGTCTATTTGCCGATTCACTGGTGGTGGATTCTTTTAATTTAAGGCCTATTTTCAAGACAGTGCCGCATGTGCGCAATAACTCTAATTATAACCGTAATATCGTTGCACAACACGCTGCGCCGCGCATTGGAAAATTGGTTGAGTTATACTACGTTGAAGATATGCCGCGCTTGCACATTACTAAAATGAATGTTGATTCGGCATTTACGCCTACATTTACACGCTTTTGGGAGTGGAAAAAACGAATACAAAGTAAACCGACAACGGATAAGACGCGGCGACAAACAATACCCAATGTCTCTATTGTAACAGAAACAAAACCTGTTGTCACGCCACCGCTTCAAAAAGATACGAGTAAGAAAATTGATATTGACAATTATATATTCCAAAGTGAATTTGACGATAAAGAAACGCCCAAAACCACGCAAATCACGACTGAAAAGCCTAAAATTGAAGAAACTGGTCAAGTACCGACCATTAGTTTAGACCCCTCAGTATCGGAGCTATTGAAAGAGGGTTTGAGAGAGAAAAAAACGTTTCTTTTCCGTCAAAATCGCATAACGCCGTATCGTTTGAAATTTAGGTCAGATTATTTTTCTACAAAATTAGATAATAATCTTTTGTTTGGAGGTTTAGATAGTTACGCGGGTTCGCCACAAGGTTTTACTACGCCGCCAATGGGTATTTTGATGAAAGGCAATTTTAAAGATCTGCTTGAAGATTACCAGTTGGAAGGTGGTATTCGCTTACCAACGACCTTTAATGGCTACGAGGCGTTCATGTTTTTAGATGATAAAAAACACCAATTGGATAGGAGGTATGCGCTGTATCACAAATCGCAGCGTCATTCAGAGGACGGTGGCAGCGTGACTAATAATCGCAAAAGCCGCTATCAAACTACCTTGGGACAATATGAAGTGCGTTATCCATTCGATATGTATCGCCGTTTGCAAATGACAGGTACGCTGCGTTCTGACCGTTATACCCAATTAGCCACGGATACTGTTACATTACGTGCACCAACTATCACGGAACAACGGATAGGCGCAAAACTGGAATACGTTTTTGATAATACACTCGATATAGACGTTAATATTAAAAACGGAACGCGCTACAAAGTATGGGTGGATATGGCAAAAGGCTTTGACTTTGATGTGGTTGATAAGGTGAATTTTAAATTTAAAGAGAGTTATCTTGGGACATTTGCTTTTGATGCCCGCCATTATGAGCGCATATTGAAGCATTCTGTTTTAGCAATTCGGGCTGCAGGTGCGACAACTTTTGGTAAGCAACGGACATTATATTTCTTAGGTGGTACCGATAACCAACTGTTTGCAAAATTCAACGATAATGTAACTATTCCACCAAATGAATATGCTTTTCAAACATTGGCAGCCAATATGCGCGGCTTTGACCGCAATATCCGCAATGGTACGTCTTATGCACTTGTGAATGCAGAATTTAGAGTGCCGATTGTCAAATATTTCTACGCACGTCCATTAACTTCATCGTTTTGGCGCAATTTTCAACTTGTAGGCTTTTTCGATTTGGGTACGGCATGGCATGGTACAAATCCATTCCAAAGAGACAACCCATTGAACACCATCTATTTGCCAAGAGACAATTATAATAATTCGCCTGTAAAAATGAAAGTTAATTATTTCAAAGACCCCGTTGTAGCCAGCTATGGTGCAGGGGCGCGCATTTTACTTTTTGGCTATATGATACGCGCAGATTACGCTTGGGGGATTGAAACAAGAATTATTCAAAAACCAAGTTTACATATTGCTATTGGCACAGATTTTTAAAAAATACTGAGGGGTAAGCTGTCTGATGCATTCCAAGCATCAGACAATTTATAAAAAAATATACAAATACATACATTAAAGGCAGCCAATTGTCCTGTTGATACGTTGAATAAGGATGTAATATTTATTTTTTTTTCATGAAAATATCCAAAATGTCGAAAAATACAGATTGTAAAAAAATATATCTGACATTACAATATTGAGATATAAAAACAAGCTGTATCTTTGTACCATAATAATTAATCGAATTAAAGCATATATAACACCGACATGAGCATGTTTAGCCAATCCCTGTTCATCATTGCCCGTCTTTTAAAACCTTTTCATCAGAGTCAACAAAACTTATATCACTCATTTAACCTTGATTCATAATGAAAAAACATTTACTAATGCTCCCGCTATGGGTGGCACTCATTGTTGTAGGTAGCTGTAAACTACCCTATGACGACATTGACACGAATATTGACATAACACCAGAAATTGCAGTTCCAATTTTGGATAAAACCATCACCATGAACGATATGCTCAAAGGCGTAGTGGGTAATGGCTTCGTTGAATTGCAAAACGATGGTAGTTATGTTATTAAATATTCTACCAACTTTACATCTCCAAGTACATTGGACATCTTTGCGAATACGCCCGAATCGCCGCGTATCCCTATCGTGCAACCCACTATGGTGCTGCCATTTCCATCTCCAAACGGAACGAGGATAGATGAAATTGAATACAAAACTGGTGGACTCAACTGTTTTGTTCGTTTGACGAATGACGACACGCTCAAAGTCAGAATCATGATTGATGAGTTGACCAAAGCAGGAAAGACATTTGATACAACAGTTACTGTCTTGAAACCTGGCTTTACGGGTGCTTTTAATTTTAATGGATGGATATTAAAGCCAAAGAATAGCAAATTCACAATTACCTATTCAGCCAAAGATCAAAATGCGTTGCCCGTCTTCGTGGATAATCAAAGTTTTTATCAACTCACTAAGTTTGAGACGCGCTTTATTAAAGGCTATTTAGGCGAGCAAATTACGACAATACCTGAGCAAACGCTTAATCTTGATTTTTTTAAAAATTGGAAACAACAAGGTGAAATTCGGTTTGCTAACCCGCGTATGCGCTTATTTATTGAAAACTCAATGGGTATGCCTATTACACTCAAATCCACTGTTGCAGAAGCTACAGATAGAAATGGGAAGGTTATTCCTTTGGATTTTTCGCTTAAAAATGGAGAGCCAATCATGTATCCAAGCATGAGCGAAATCGGTAAATCGAAGCAAACTATTATTCCTTTTGATATGTCAAACTCTAATATTGTAGATGTCATTAATGGTTATCCCGAAAAATTTAGGATAGCAGCTAATGCCTTTATCAATCCAGACCCTAATAACACAACGGCGGGTTTTTTGACAGATAAAAGCCAAATCATCACTCGTTTTGATTTTGAATTACCCCTAAATCTAACTGCAAAAGATTTTGTAGTATATGATACATTAGAAAATGTTGATTTTTCAAAAACGAAAAATATTATAGAAGGAGAATTTAAAATAATAACTATCAATGGCTTGCCAATAGATTTGAATGTGCAAGGCTATTTCGTAGATGGAAACGGTCAAGTATTAGATTCTTTAATTCAGAAAAGCACGCTACTATTGAATAGCGCATCGCTCAATGCCAACGGTACAATTGCTTCTGAAACGACTGCCTACAATTACGTATATGTCACTTCCAAGCAGTTTAACAATCTACGTAATACAAGGCGGATGATTGTCAAATTTACATTGGGTACTTACAAAGGTGGTAGTCAGCCTATAAAAATCTTTTCAAGAGATCGTGTTACTTTAAAACTTGGCTTAAAGGCAAAAGTAAGCCCTTAATTATTTATCAATAGCATATGATAAATAGAAAAAACGCCTTTTTTAATATCTAAATTTTTGAAAAATGAAATTCCGCATATACATAACTGGGATAGGCATACTTCTATCTGCACAAAGTCTATTAGCACAACAAGACCTCGTGACGCATTTTTTGCGTAACACTTGGCAAGCCAATTTGACTAATCCCGCTTTATTACCCAACGATAGAAAAATCCATATTTGCACGGCGAGCTATTATCTCTCTGGTAGCTCTCCTGTATCTCTCAGCAATTTTATTACAAGACCGAACACCAAAAATGTCTTGTCATTGAATGATCCAACATGGATATATGGTCTTGATGAAAAAAGCTATTTAGAGTCGAATGTCAATATCCAAACAGGAGCTATCTCGTTTCCTGCCTATAAAAACATATACGTGAACCTCCATCATGGCATCATGTATAACCAATATACAGATTTTAACCGCAATATTCCTGAGCTTATTTACAAAGGCAATGCACCGTTTATTGGTAAAACAGCTGATTTAAGCCATAACGTGATTACTGAGGCACATAGCGAATTAGGGCTGGGTTTAACATATAAAATAGAGAATTTATCATTAGGTGTTCGTTTCAAAACATACAATGGTATTGGTGGCGTTTTTACAGGCAAATCTGATTTGTCTTTGACAACCGATACCTCTATTTATGCTTTACGTTTGCAATCAGATTACCAACTCAAAGTATTTGAACCCTACAAAGACCTTATAAAAGCCTTGACTTCAAATGGTGGTTATGGCATAGATTTGGGCTTTGCCGTCAAGTTTCCGCGTATGGAAATTGCAATATCTGCACTTGATTTGAATGCGTCAATGAATTTCAAAAACAACGGTAAGACCTATTCTGCGAAAGGCGATGAGGCCTTTACTGGTTTAGAAACTATCAATTTGAACAAAACAAGCTACCGAGAATTGATTGATACTATCCAAAATGCTCTGAACATTAAAGAAGAATTTGGAGCACAATATGTTGTTAACTTACCACCGAGAATGTACGTCAGCGCATTATACCAAGTAACTCCCCAGTTGCGGATGGGCGGTTTGTTTTACACCGAAGCTACTAAATTTGAAACGAAAATCGGGGTCTCTATCAATGGGCAGTATGACATAACGCCGTGGTTCAATATGGGTATGTCATACAGTGTACGCGATAATCAAAAAACCAATATCGGTATGTATAGCTCAATGCGTATCGCTGGAAAAATCCAATTATATAGTGCAACCGACAATATTTTGGCCTTTTTCAATCCTTTTGATGCCCGAAGTAGCAATGCTCGTTTAGGGCTTAATGTGACGCTGGGCGAGGTGAAAGAAAAGAAAAAGAAAGTCAAAAAAGGAACTAAGAAAGCGAGATAATATTGATAATCAATGTAAAAAAACAAAATGCGTCTTGTAATCACAAGACGCATTTTGTTTTTCAATAATGACATATCTACACTTTTTATATAAATTTAAACTAACTATTGTATTCTTATTTGCCTTAGCCAACTTTAAGACGTTATTTTGTGAAATTATAACAACATCTATGAAGAAATACTGAAAGAACTATGAAAGAACGCATACGAGGTCTGCTAATATTGACCATTATTTTGCTCACATTCCTTTTCTTCCCTTTCAAAGTTCCTTACGAAATCGTCAGTTTGGGTAGTGTTTATCCAGCGCGCGAGTGGCGTTTGATACAAGATGGGGGCGGCAGTGTGCTATCAACTTTACAAGATTATGAAAAGGGCGTGATTGATAATGTCGCGTCATTTCAGTTCAATGGAGGCGATTTTTCGACCATAAAGCTCGCTAATACTCAGGGATGGGTGCAAGCGGGTGATACTATCTTGCGTATGTATTCTTCGCTCATCAATGAGCAAATTGACCAATTGGCAAACGAAATCAGCATCAAAAGTATGACGTTGCAAGCCTATGGGGTTGGCGAAAAAAATCCAATCGTGCAAGAAGTAGCTAATAAATTGCGCTTTACAAAAGAAGAATTGACTTTGAAAGAACGCTTTTTTAATATGCAAAAGCAGCTTTTTCAAGACAGTGTTATTTCCAAAAAAGATTTTCTCGAAGCCGAAAATGCTTTTTCCTTAGCTAAAATCAACGTAGAAATGGCGAAAAAAGCACTTGAAACAGTAAATACGGGACAGAAAAATGAAAACCTCGACATCATACGCAGCGAGATAATGGCTTTGCAAGAAAAAAAAGATTTCTTAATTAATAGAAAAGCAGCTTCGGCAGTAATTGCGCCCATAGCGGGACAAATAAGACCAAGTATCATAGCGGGACAGATACTGACTTTACAGGACATAAATCGGGTGATTGTGCATATTCCTGTTAAAGTTGAAAGCCTGCCTTACTTGTCATTGAACAACACAGTTATTATTATTGATGCGCAAAGTCAAAAAGAATTTACAGGCATTATTGAAAAAATTGACAATAAAGTTGACGTGTTGGATGGCAGGCGCGTGGTATTAATACAAGCATTCGTGTTGCCACTACCTTCAGGCGAACGGTTGAGTATCGGGATGTCTGCCAATTGCAAAATTATATGTGATGAAATACATCAATTGGAATATCTGAAACGCTTATTGAATTTTAAATTGAGGTTATAATTAAAACCAGCTACAAAGATGGCTTTTGAATACAAACTTTTAGTCTCACACAAGAGTAGGGAACTGTTGATGCAAAAAATTGAACCCTTTGCACAACTGACTAAGCAAATGGCAAAAAATCCATTGGGTATTTTGACAGTTAGGAGCATATATATGGATACTCCCGCCTTCGATTTCTACAACTTTAAGATAGATAATCTTATTGTTCGTAAAAATGTGCGTATATCAGGACACAATGATGATACAACAAAAGCCTTTTTAGAGGTGTCGCGTTCCAATGAAAACCTATTCTATAAAAGCAAGGCATCAGTGCCATACGATCGCGTCAATAAACTGTTTAAAGGCGAAATACAGTCCAACGAATTTTTGTGGGACATAAAAAAAAGCGAAACGGCCTCTCGTTTTTTCTACCAAATTCACCGCTATAACTTGCGCCCGACGCTTAAAGTTGTTCACGATAGAGTCATTTTTTCAAGTAAAATTATAGATAAAGAGAACGATTTTAAAATATTTTTTCAAGAAAATATGCGCTGTGCGCCTTTTCCCACGGTAGATACTTTATTTGAAGAAAACAATATGACATCAGTCATGCAAGACCGCATATTGATGGTCGTTCGATATCAACGCGCTTGCCCAGCTTGGTTCAAACCCATGCTGTCTCAATTAATACCACTCTCGGGTAGGGTCTCAAAATATCGTGTGTGCATGGAGGCTTTGCCCTATATTCGTACTCGTTCGCCGTTGGATAATATCATCAGAGGGCGTTTTCAGTCCAATTCGGCTTTTTATGGCTCAAAATACTGAGGGGGGTAGCTCTCAAAATTAATAACTCAATGTAACTTATTATGATACAAGATTTTCAAACCGTCAATGTTTTCCCCCTTACGTCATGGGATGTGCTAACCAATATGTTATTTGCCCTGGTGAATGGCTTATTGCTGTCCGTAGTTTATCGAGTTGCCTTCAATAAACCCAATCATTCGGCATCATTCGTTAACTCTCTGGTGCTATTAAGTATCATTGCTGCAATCGTTGTGATGGTGATAGGCAACAGCTTAGCAAGGGCATTTGGTTTGGCAGGTGCTATGTCCGTCATTCGTTTCCGAACAGCCGTGAAAGATACGATGGATATGGTTTTTATCTTTTTGACCTTGGTCTTAGGCATGGCTTGCGGCGTAGGGCTTAATCTGGTAGCTATCGTAACGACCTTTGCCGCATCATTTTTGATATTAGTTTTGACATTTACCAACTTCGGGCAGCCCCGCCGCCGCTACCACGTGTTGCAAGTTGCTTATACAGATGAACTGGATTTTCATAGACTATTATCGCCCTTTTGTAAAGATATAAAGATGGTGAGCTTACGCGATATGGGCATGAATGGGGCTATGGAAGCCTTTTATCATGTTACGCTGCGCAAGCCTGAGTTGTCGCAAGCCCTTGTACGAAGTTTGAATAGTGAAAATAACGTGCGCTCAGTTAATGTCTTTTTTGATGAGGATGATGTCGTCACACAAGCTGTATAATGATGTACGATGTTTGATGTATGATGTACGAAAACCCAAAGCATATCGCACATCATACATCGTACATCATACATCATTAATTTGGTTATCGTAATAGACAAAAAAATATGTCCGAAAAGGTTTGGTAATGCGCTACTTGAAATGTTACCTTTGCAGCCGAATTGGTCAAAACAATACGATATTCACTAAGTCGTGAATAGTTCCACTAATTTGAAACATGTAACAAGATTTTTATTAAATTTTCATTTACAATCATGTCAAACGTTGCATCAAAGGTAAAACAAATCATTGTCGACAAATTGGGTGTTGAGGAATCAGAAGTCACACCATCAGCAAGTTTCACCCAAGACTTGGGTGCCGACTCACTTGACACTGTCGAACTCATTATGGAATTTGAAAAGGAATTCAATGTTTCTATTCCAGACGAACAAGCCGAGAAAATCCAAACAGTTGGTCAAGCTATCGAATATCTTGAATCAAATGCTGCATAAATTTAACTTGTTCCAGCAATAAAAAAGTCC
>JAYVKQ010000505.1:0-2059 GCA_043768285.1 Saprospiraceae bacterium
ACTTTAACTTTAATAAACAATGTAATGGATAATACACCTAAACAGGACTTGTTAAGCAAATACGGCGTCAAACCTTTTGCACCCCTGCAACCTCCAACGGGGCAAAATGAAGCAACCGAAAAAACCGAATATGAAGGCTTAACCGAATACACAAGGGCGGGGCGCAATAATCGGTTTAGGGTTATTGATAAAGAAGGCACGTCTTACGGGTTCGGGTATGCCTATTTAGTCGAATGGGTTTTTACTCCTCCCTCTATGCTCACCTTTAACACTTCAACCCACATTTGCACCATTGAGGGGCGAGGGCTGGAGGAAATAGATAGAGCTTTGCTCGATGAAAAAGTAAAGGAATTAAGGGCATATAATCCTCTAAAACACACGCTTTCAGAAGATACAAAAACAGTCATTGAAAAGCTGGAATTTGTAAGCCGTTTAGATGCCAACGCTTAAAAAATTACTGCGTTAATTTATCGTTGTTCGTCTGTGTTGGCGTGGTCGCTGTGGTCGGCTTATCCTTTATCTCAGTAAAGGTTTTGCTGCTGCCCTGCGTAGCGGGTGTGGCTTGATAATTATTGCCTTCAGCTTTTTCTATACCCGCAATTTGTCCACCAATGACTTGATTAGGTTTTGCCTTATCTAAATCGGTCGGATTACTTTGTGTTTTTCCTACTATGGGTTGTGATGTTGCCTTTTCAGCATCTTGCCCACCTGTTGCCATAGTTTTTGCTTTTTCAAATGTCTGCTTGTCAGTGGCTGACATATTTTTATTAAGAAGTTCGTCAAATGTTTTTGATGCCATGATGTAGAAATTTTATTTTCTACAAAATTAAGGCTTTTTTCTTATTCTCAAAAATTAAGATAAAGGACGGGGTAGCGGTATTTAATCAACAATTCATTAACTTCACGAAAAGCATTTTTTTCTTCTTCTGATAAAATCCGCCTTCCTGCTGCTACATCATTAAGGGCATTGGTAATAGCAAGGCGAGTTTGTAATACTAATTCATATTCGCTTGTTCTTTCGTCTGTTTCCCGTTGCTGTATTGGGAATAAAAGTGTTTGCGCTGCGGTGTTGTCGTTGCTGGTCATAAAGTCAAGCATAGCAAAAACCCTGCTTTTGTGTGTGACAATTTGATGAAAAAAAGAGTATCACCCTCCTCGCAGCTTATTTATTATTTTTTGAAAAAGTGATGGCTTGGGTGTAGTTTCTGTTTTCGGCTTGTTCATTGTTTCAGCAAAGGTTGTGCTATTCCCCTGCGCCTGTGGGGTGGGGGCTGGCGGCGGCGGTGTTGGTTGGTTAGGGTCGGGCTTAATATCGCCCTTTATTGGGTCTATGGTTTCTTTTGCTTTCTTCCCTACATCTTCTGTTATGGGTTTGTTTTGGCTATGTGGGTCGTTTTCTCCTATATCTGTACTGTACCCTTTGGGTTTATCATTAGGGATATTAGCGTTTTTTTTTAATCCACTATCTACTTCTTGCGCTGCTGTTGCGTCATTATTTCTTAGCCCTTGAATAGCTTGGTCAAGGTTAGTTGCTGCCTTGTCATTTTGTGAACGATTTTTAAGAAAATCATCAAATGTTTTTGATGCCATAATGCAGAGATTTTATTTTGATTTCTGCAAATATGGGGGCTTTTATTGATATTTCAAAAAGGTATAGGGAAGGGCTTAAAACCTTTTTCTATCATAGCTTTATTGCCGTTGTTAATGTGCTTTCTTAATTCTTGTTTTTGGAAATCGTCCGTTATTTCCCCCGCCTCAACCTCTTTACAAATTCTCGCATAAACTAACCGAAATTGTACCACTAAATCGGGGAAGGGTAGTTTTAATCTTTCCCCAGACGTTTCTAATTCCTGTATCGGGAATAAAAGCGTTTGCGCTGCGGTGTTGTCGTTGCTTGTCATAGGATAAAGCATAGCAAAAACCTTGCTTTTGTGTGTGACAATTTAATGAAAAAAAAGGGAGCAAATTGCCCCCCTCAGTAAAATTTGAGCTGGTCGGGTCTGCTCGGCTGCTGCGCCGTGTGTGGTGGAGTGCGAAAAATGCCCAATTTTGAGAAAAA
>JAYVKQ010000506.1:0-18008 GCA_043768285.1 Saprospiraceae bacterium
GTCTTTCCTTTTTTATAAGTCAGTCCAATGGCTTTTGCTGCGGCTGGCGTTAAATCAATCAAAAACTTCTTGGTGTAAGGACCTCTGTCGTTGATAGTAACAATGACCGAATTGCCATTATTCAACTCTGTCACGCGTAGTCTTGTACCAAAAGGATATTTCAAATGGGCTGCCGTCAAAGCATCACAATTTAACCTTTTGCCATCAGCTGTTTTCCCACCACAAAGGCTTTTAGAATAGATGCAGGCATAGCCTTCTGTTTGGGCGTGTAGTGCGAAAGTTACTACAAATAAAAATAATATGAATATGTATTTCATTGTATTTTAGTATATTGTGTCGTTATTATATTATTTATCAGCAATGCCGTATATGTATCATTTTATCACAAACGTCTTCTTCTCAACCCCAACGCCTTTAATCGTCAAAGATTTCCATTTCTTGGGCAATTTCGGTTTATACTTCTGCACGATACCCGCATCGGTAATTTCCAGACCACCAAAACCATTGATTAAAGTCTGCAAAAAACCACCTGCACCGGTTGCAAAATAAGGATTAGTACCACCCGCTGTTTCAGATAAAACGCCAAAAGGTGGGACTTGATTGGGTAAGTGTGCATCTAAAAATTGCGCATATGCCGTTTCTGTATTATTCAATCGGGCATTCAAAATGCAAAATATAGCGTGCGCCATAGCGGGAGAAGACCCTTTACGCCCTGGCTGATTATCGCCCAAATTTTTCCAATAATAGTCCAAATCTTTTTTTACAGTTGCCTCATCGGTCACAATACTGAGGGGGTATGCCAAAAGGTTTACGTCGGCCTGTTTGATGGGTTCGCCTTTGTATTGGGCGTGTTCTTTAGTCGTGCCATCTGGCATTTTCAAAATAACCAAACCGTCGGCAACTGTTTTCCAATTGGGGTCAATTTTTTCACCAATTTCCATAGCAGCTTGGGTGGTATAGCCTAAAACCGATTTAGCAATACCATTCGTGAATGCATTATCGTCCACATTTTCTGCCCATTCGTCGGCACAGACTACATTTATGATATGGTATTTCCCGTCTGCCCCTTTTTCTGCACGGCTCGCCCAAAAGTCAGCAACCTCCTTCAAAACAGGAAAACCGCGTGTTTTTAACCAGTCTTTATCCTTAGTCACTTGATAATATTTCCACATCGCATAGCCTACGCAACCTGTAATATGATGCTGAAAAGGACCCGTCAAAGCCCAAACTGGCGTACTTTCCTGCCCTGTATCATCGCCTTCCCACGGAAATTTTGCGCCTTTATACCCATAGCCAGACGCATTCAATTTTGCTTTTTCCAAGCCTTTAAAGCGGTATTCCATCGTAGATTTTGCCATTTCGGGTTGCAAAGCCAATAACGGAGGGTACATCCATAACTCAGTATCCCAAAACACATGACCATTGTACCCTAAGCCCGATAAGCCCATTGGCGACAGCGAATAGCCCGTTCCCTCGCGCACAAAACTATATAAATGATACAAAGCCGAATGAATGGCATTTTGCACTTGCGGGTCGCCTTCTACGAGTATATCGCTTTCCCAGAGTTTAGCCCACGCCTCGCGGTGACGTTCAGTCAAACGTTTTTGTTTTTCTAAAGCCGCGAAGATGGTCATGCGCTCGGCTTCGTTGTGTGGGTCAGCCGTTTGCGCAGTTGAAATAACCGAACCGACCACCGAAAAGCGAAAGGTTTCGCCGGCTTTAAGGCGTTTGTTGAATTTCATCAAGTGCATCCCATTATCCCATTCTTCGTGCGTGATTTTAGGATGATTGTGGTCATCATCGAACAAAAGGCTATTCGATACAGTAATCGTCAATTTTCCAGTAGGGCTTTTTGCTACCGAAGTCATCAAAGGAATATAGGCGTGGGTGCGTACCACATCCCAATAAAAATTCTTCACTTCTTTCAAATTGTCGGGTGTTTCGATAAGGCTGTATGGGGTGATTTCGCAATTCTTTTTAGCCGTTATTTCCATCGTAATCAAGGCAGAATGGGGCAAATGGCGCAACGCCATCATTTCTTGCTTCACAGATACCACATCTTTAAAATCAAAACGGGTCGTAAAAGCCGCGTTTTTCATATCCAAAGTCTGGGTAAAATTAGAGACGTTTCCGCGCCCGACCATCGTGCTTTGTCCATATGTCCCCGCATCACTGGCGGCAATATTGCCCAATTTGGTATCCTGTTCGGTAGCCACTTCGAGGCGCATATTGGCGAAACTAAACACCTTCATAATGTTGGATACGCGCCCCCGTCCGTAGAGGTCAAATGCGCCATTCAACACCACATCCTTAACCTCCAGAGGGTTGGGTGACGACACTATGCCAATCATACCATTGGCAACTGTCGCCCCAAAATACTTAGTAGGGTCAATGTTTTTTGCGTCAATAGTCCAATCGGTGTTTTGCGCTATTGTTAGAAAACAGCACAAGGCGCATAGGAAAGACAAAATAGTTTTCTTCATGGTTGGATTTTGTTAATACATTCTTGAATTGTAGTTATCGAAGGCAAATCTATATAAAAATAAAGACAAGGACAATTTTTATGGTCAAAATACTGAGGGGGGGTACATATTAGCTACTTCTGAAATATCCGTTTGTACCTTCTCATATTCATTGGGATACTACTAACCGACTAAGCTGCCTCAAAACGAAAACGCCTTGACAATCAATTGATTATCAAGGCGGTACTGTGTGCTCCCGACAGGGCTTGAACCTGTGACCCCCTGATTATGAGTCAGGTGCTACTAACCAACTGAGCTACAGGAGCGGTGCTTATTTAAAAAGCGATGCAAAAGTATGTATTTCTACAACATTGTGCAAATATTTTTGGTTTATTATTTTGTAGATTTGAGATTTTGAGATTGGAGATTAGAAAATTGACTAATGCCTTAATCATTTTTAACGCTCTATGATTTCATAATCTCAAAATCTCTCACGCTCAAATCTCTATTAAAAAATGTGGACAGAAAAAGACAATGCCCTACACGCGACTTTTACCTTCAAGGATTTTAAAGAAGCGTTCTCGTTTATGACCCATGTGGCGTTTTATGCCGAAAGTATAAACCATCATCCCAATTGGTCGAATGTGTGGAACAAGGTGGTCATACAGCTCAGTACCCACGATGCGGGTAATATCATAACGGACAAAGACCGTGCTTTGGCAAAGGCTATTGATACCGTATATGCAAAATATGGAGCTTAAATGTAAGGCTTCAAACTGCGAAAGGGTCATAGGTTTAAATCTTATCAAAAGCACTTATTAACGCCTTGACAATCCATTGATTGACAAGGCGTTTTTGTTTGGATATAATGCTCTCCGTTAGAAATAAGTACAAATACTGAGGGGGTACTCACCATAAATACTTCAAGGGACTACTCCGTTCAATGCTTTTGAAATAATATCAAACTAATAACCTACCTTACACCTCTGTTGGTTTTATGCCATATAGATGTCAATTATATACCTTTGCAAACCATATTTAATAGCCTCATTGATAGTTTTATTGACAATAAAGTAGGAATAGCCGACGATTTTTTGAGCAAAACCCTTTC
The DNA here is from genome assembly GCA_043768285.1 of Saprospiraceae bacterium. Classification (GTDB taxonomy): domain Bacteria; phylum Bacteroidota; class Bacteroidia; order Chitinophagales; family Saprospiraceae; genus JAAFJT01. Next base: position 3,574 of record JAYVKQ010000506.1, read on the forward strand.
GGGACATCTTAAAAGCAATCTCATCGATCTTTATACCAATCAGCAACTTATATTGGCGGGTATGGGCAATAATACCCTCCTCCAACACAACCCTCTGCTGCGCAGCGATAAAATATATTGGCTTGACCGCGCCCACGATAATATCCACGAAAACAGTTTTTTTGACCTCATGGATAGCTTCGTACTTTTCCTCAATACCACGTGCTATACGGGCATTACAGGCTACGAATTCCATTACACCTTCTACGAAAAAGGCAGCTTTTATACAAAACACCTCGACCAATTTCAAAACAATAAAAGCCGTGAATTTTCAATGATTATGTACCTCAACGACAATTGGCAGCCACAGGACGGCGGCGAATTGTGCATCCACCATACCAACCACCTACAAACAATCACACCCCAAAATGGCAAGTGTGTCTTTTTCAAAAGTAGCAAATTGCCCCACGAAGTCTTGATTACCCAACAGCCGCGACTAAGTATAACAGGCTGGTTGAAAACTTAAAGAAACTTAAAGAAACTGCAAAGAAACTGCAAAGAAAACTTAAAGAAACTGTAAAGAAACTACTCCTCAATATCACTCGTAGTTGATAATAGGGTTTTCCTATAGTTGATAATACGTGCGTGCATGTATGCTAATTTCGCACATTTCTACGTTTACAACTTTATTTACCTCATTTTTTAACCAACCATTACGAATATGAAAAATTTAACCACGCTCCTTTTTCTCACATTCATTACACTATCACAACTATCGCAAGCTCAAATTAAACTGAGCGGCATATTATCGGGCAGAAATGAAAATCCCGCCAATAATTCAACAGCTACTGGCACCATTGATGGCATTTTTGACCCGTGGTCAAGAGTTATTGCTTTTCGCGTTGAATTTTCTGGACTAACGGCAAATGCATCAGCCGCTCACTTTCACAGTGCACCCGCTGGCACAAACGGTCCCGTAGTCGTTGATTTTGTCAGTCAAGGATTTCCTGTGGGCACAAGAAGTGGCGAATTTGTAAAGGTTTTGACCTTGACCGAGGCGCAAGCCGTAGATTTAATGACCGGCAATCTATACGTGAACATCCACAACCCTTCTTTTCCAGGAGGCGAAATTCGCGCGCAAATTCGGTATGGCACTCAACTCAATATATCACCAGTGCAACTCTCTGCACGTATGAGTGGTGCGCAAGAAGTACCCGCCAATACCAGCACCGCAAAAGGTACTTTTGAGGGTATATTTGACCCTTATTCCCGTGTCATTGCCTTCCGATTTGAATATTCAGATTTAACGGCTAATGCAACTGCGTCTCATTTTCATATAGCCGCTGCGGGTACAAATGGGGGTGTTTCGGTAGATTTTGTATCTCAAGGTTTTCAAACGGGTAATACTTCGGGCGAATATGTCAGAGTTATAACACTCACGGAAGTGCAAGCAGCCGCGCTGATGGCAGGTCGGATGTATGTCAATATCCACAATGCGCGTTTCCCAGGCGGCGAAATTCGGGGGCAGATACTATACGATAAGCCGCTTTTTCAAGCCGAGCCTGTTAATGGTATATTTAGTGGTGCGCAAGAAGTACCCGCCAATACGAGTTCAGCAACGGGTACAGTACAAGGTTCGTATGACCCCAAGAGTGGTTTGTTGGGTATAAAAGTCAATTACGCAGGTCTGACTGCCAATGCTACCGCTGCACACATACACACTGCACCAAGAGGTGTAAATGGGGGTGTTCAAATTAATTTTGCACCTTTGGGCTTTACTTTTGGCGCACAAAGTGGTACGTTTTCTAAGGTAATCCTCTTAACGGCTACGCAAGCTACCGATTTATTGGCTGGCAATTTATACGTCAATATCCACAATGCTAATTTCCCCGGTGGTGAAATTAGAGCGCAACTCAATGCCGTGTCTGGTGTAATTGCGCAACCGCAGAATGAAGGTATTAAAGCGGCTTCAAAGGTATCCGTTTCGCTGTATCCAAATCCTGCCAACGACTATGTTTATTTGAATTTGGGCAATAATAACGCACCTCTAAATGTCGAATTATTTGATATTCAAGGACGTTTAATATCCTCTATCAAAAGTCCAGACGTGCTGTTGAAATGGGATGCAACACCTTTACCAACTGGTTTGTACATCTTCCGTATTCAAAAAGGGCAAGATGTGGAAATGCACAAATGGATGAAAAATTAAAATTAAAAGCAATATATGCCCTTTAGAAAAAAGCGCGTAATCCCTTATCTATCAAGGCATTACGCGCTTTTGCGTTTGGTGGCAGTGTGGCATACTGAGGGGTAGGATACAGTTGATATAACACAATGTTTTATAGATGAAAAAAATATGTAAAACAATGCTTGTTCATACTAAACAAAAACAACAACTTTGCCTTTTTAACTAAAACAGTAACTATGGCAAACGACCACAACCTCGATAACGAAAAAGAACAGCCCAAACACTTAATACCCCTTATTTCTGATTATGGTTTTAAAGTATCCTTTGCTACCGATAGCCTTTTTTCGCGCAAAGCTATTCAAGTGCTGATAGGGTCTGATATGCCCATTCAACATTTGGATATGTCACGCAATGAATTTGAAGGCATTAGTCTTGAAGCGCGTTCTGGCTTGTATGATATTGTGTGCAGAGATGAACATATGCGCGTTTTTATTATCGAAATGCAAGTTGATAACTACTTGACTTTCATTCAACGGTTGCTTTTCTATACTTTTCATATGTATTGTTCGGTTGTCAGTAAAGGAAAAATGGGCTTCTTGAACTTACCACCAATTTATTGTGTTTGTATCATTGAAGGTTCTATTACGCCATTCGAGGCATATTATAATAAAGTGACCTTACAGAACCAAAAAGGTGTTATTTTTGCAGATAATGTCGAATTTCATGTAGTAGAATTGGGTAAATTCCCTATATTGCAACATGATTTCATGAAAGTTGAAACGGATATGGAAAAATTGGCTTATACACTCAAATATGCGCACCAAATTGACCCGACCAACGATGCGGAAAGACCACCCTTTTGGCAAGAGGCTTGGTTAGATGAAATATTGAAAAAAATTGACCTTAATCGTATGTCTCCTGAACAGCGCGTAATGTTTGATATGAGTTTGGTAAAAGAAGTTATGTATCATCAAAAATTAGAGGATACTGCAAAAGAAGCAACTACAAAAACCAAAGAAACGACTATAATCAAAGGCTGGAAAAAAGGATATGCGGTGGACGACCTTGCTGAATTGACTGATTTATCCATCCCAGAAGTCGAAAATATTATTCGACAATATGAGCAAACGCAGAACGCCTAAACGCTCAAAAAGATACATTTTATAAATACAGAAAGCGCGTAATCCCTTATCTACCAAGGCATTACGCGCTTTTGCGTTGGGTGGCAGTGTGGAATACTGAGGGGGTGCTTGCCCTGCGCGACACTCGGTTCTGAGAACCTCGAAATAATCTGTGTCGGTTTTTTAAAACCTCACGAGCAAAGACTTTGTGCCAGCGGGGGCATGTTGTAGCTAAGACTATAAAATAAATTTTGCTTTTTTTCAAAATAGTGTAATTTTGTAGAAATAATACAACAATATGATGGGTGTTTTAAATACAGAACCATATATATACAATGGCAAAACAATTGGTGTTTTGCCTCTCGAATTGGCGTTTCTTTTCAATACTTTCGATAAATCGCAATATATTCTTAAACTTGAGGACGATTGGGATGATGCAGGTAGTGAAAAATACAATACGCCTACGTGGGTAAATGCCGTATCATTTCTAATGCGGTATGCCAAAGCCTTGCACGATGATTTCAATATTGTCATTACCAGTCCTAAAATATATCATGGTCCGAAAGGCAGTATTGATATTATTTGGGAACCTTCTGCCTATCGTTTGGTCATTAATATTCCTAAAGAAGGCGATAAAGCCATGTTTTATGCCGATAATTATAAAGACCAAATATCAGAAGGCTCTTTTCATTTGAATAATTTTAATGTGTCGCTTATCCCCTTAGCTATTCAATTGTAAACTGTATGAACGAGAAAACACACGCTGCGGCATTTCCCATCGAGGATATTCCAAATGAAGATTTGCTGTATTATAGAGTGCATGAAGTCAATATTGACTTTGAAGAAACCGACCCGCGCAAAAAAATAAAATTAGTCGCTTTCGACCCTCATCCCAAAGGCAGTACCCAAATGTCCACCAATTGGCACAAATATTCAACGCCTTTGGATTTGCAACAGTTGGCTAAAGTACCCGAAAAAAACGGTGTCGTCTCTTTCCGCGTAGAACAGGTTAGGCAAGTCCCTTATCCGCTACAAGTCGTGCATGACCCCATACGCAATGATACTTTTCAAAACCAAGCCCACGCACTCGTATTTGATGTGCCACTTAGAAAAAACGATATTGGTATTCGTATAAAATTGAGAGATATTTGTAACTGGGAAATTCCTATCTAAAATATAACAAAAGCGCGTAATCCCTTATCTATCAAGGCATTACGCGCTTTTGCGTTGGGTGGCAGTGTGGCATACCTACTTCAAACCATCTATCTTTTTCTTGATAACCAAACCGAAGCCAATGATTATAAAAAAGTAACCCCCATTAATGATGCGCTCGGTGTCTTCATTTTGTGGAATAAAGAAATAGAGTATGGTGACGATAGTTAATACAATAAAATACAAGCCTCTTAAACTGTTCTCTGTTTGAAATTTATCTAACATATTGTTTTTATTTTAATGCCCTGTAATGTCACGCTACAATTGCTCCAAATATTTTCATTTTTTATACGATTTATTGTCGTTTTGGTTTATGGCTTTTGGTAACTACACATATATATGGGTTTGTGCAAGTGTTAAGCGATAGCGTCACTTGCACACTTGCTGCCGAGACACCAAACTGCTGCAAATACTGAGGGGGTAGCTCATTGACAAAAAGGCAGCGTTATTAATGGCACATTTCGCGGGTATATGTGCATGTGACGCTATCGATTAACACTTGCACAAACAACGTTTTTACTTTGGAAGTCTTGGGCGCAACGGGTGCTATCACCATAACTTATTCACTATCAATATTATACACTTACTAAAAAGTGTACTATCTTACCTTTGTGGTAGCACCGCGCAAGACACCGCTACGCTAAAGTCTTGCGCAAACACACACTTTGATTTTGATTTTAGAAGACTTGGGCGCAACACTGCTAAGTGGTTATGCCATAGGGTATTGGTATTTCTGCTATAATTCTTTTCTTAGATAATGAAAATATTCTACAAACTCATCCGCTAAATCTTTTTTTAAGATAGTAAGCTCGCTCTTCACAGATTCATCTTCAATTTCGTCAAGCTTTTCCCTAATTATTAGCCATTTTTCGAATAATGTATCCAATGCCCAAGTTATACCATATCTTTTGAGATACAATTTAAGCTTATTATGCATATAAATAGCTTCCTTAGATGTAGTTAGAGGATTAATATTTCCATATTTATCTCTCTCAAAATGAATATTGAAATCGACATTGCAAGGGTCTAAATATAAATCATTGTCATCATCCCCTTTTGCAATATTTACATATGAGCAAGAATATACTAAATTTGAGTATTCTTTTTCCAATTCAGGATAGTGTACTTTCGCTTTAAAATGATCAATATGAAAGTTTCTGCGACCTCCAAAAAAAGATTGATGGCAATCTGTATAGCCACAGCGTTCATTAAAATCTTTCGACAATGGTTCTTTATACTTTTTATAATCGTTATGTTTTCCTTTGTAAGTTCGTTGAGGTTGTTTTCGTCTAAAAGGTAGCATAATTATTATTTTTTAATTTTTTGAATAGCACTATCAACTTTATCAAGTAAATCCATGATTTTATCAAGTTTGATATCATTGGTTTGCTTTTTCAGTTGTACTGGAAGTTGATTTACTTTACTTAATGATTTTTCAATAAGGGTATCAAGTTCAATAAATTCATCTTCTTCTATTGCATCTAAAGTCCTATCTTTTCTAATTTCTATCAATTCTTTTAAACGAATTTCAGCTTTTTCAATTCGTTTTTCAGACTTTATTATTTGTTGCTTAATTCTTTCTAAGAAAAGCGGATCCTCTTTATGTACAATACTCTTTTTGTCATAAACCCAATTTACATCATCACTTCTCATTACAGCATCATTTTCATAAGCTGTCAAAATAAAAATAGGAATATTATTCCTAATTTTACATATTTCTTCTGCTAAATCAGCACCATCATAATGTATAAATCTATTTTTTTCTGATAAATGGAAATCAATTATAACAGCTTTATAATGAGCTAACACAATACTTTGAGCAAACTCAATAATATCAGCTTTTGGCTCTATGACCTCTAATTTAAAATCATTAGAGTTCACTGAGTATTTAACATAATCTTGAAAGTTATACCTATCGGCTTCGCTTTCATCAACGTAAACAATTTTAAACATCTTCATTTTTTTTTATTGGAAATGTTATCCGAAGTTTAAATTTCGTTTTAAACTCTAATATTTCAATAGAACCACTGTACGTTTCAATTGCATTTCTTAAAATATACATACCAAGTCCTGTTCCAGTTTGTTCACCAGTACGAGGATCTCGTCTGGTCGAAAAAAACATATCGAAAATTTGATAGGGGTCTGATATTGTCTTTTCTAACCCTGGACCTGAATCCTCATATATTATAAAAGTATCTTCGGTTGTTTGCCCATAATCAATCTTAATTAATCTCCTGTCACCTGCATCTTTTCTATTGAATGCTTCAATAGAATTTGCAAATAAATTAACAAAAATACTATCAAGATCTATTTCAAAAATATTCAAATACGCATCTTTTAGCTCTGGTTTTATGAAATTAATTTGCCTTTCGGCGAATTGCGCTAACCATGTTACTTCTAAATCTTCAAAATATTTTGGCAAAAATATCTCTCTTTTCCTTCTTTTACCGCCTTTAACAGTTGATACTGCAAAATCTAACCATTTACTAAGCCTTTCATCTTCGCGAGACATCTGGTCTATTTTCACAAATGGATTTTCATACTCTTGTAGATTATTAAGTATTTTTTTATCAATCAACGGCTCAAGACTTCTTTTCAATTTTTTTGTTCTACTAATCAAATTACCACTAATATTTTCAAAGTCATGGGCAAATGATGTGACTAACAATCCTGTGCTGGCTAACGCTTGTAATATTCGTTGACTTTCTATAACTTCTTTTTTTTCTTTTCTTTCTATATCAATTACCGTAAGGAGAGTATCTGTTTCATCATCATTTCCTGTGTCTGTTGAACTATCATCTTCATTATTTTGATTGTTTTTATTGTGGTTTTTCTTATCATTTTTTCGCTTTTTTTTCCTAATTTCCTCTTCTTTTCTTTTTACTTCGATTTCGGGATTATTCCTAAGATATAATTCATTTAATGCTCGAAAAAAATAAGTTCTTTCGCCTTCAAAAATATCTATACCCGCCAATAAAATTAAGCGGAATAAATGAAATGCTTCATTTTCCTTTAATCCTTCTCTATTGGATTTATCTTCAAGACCTGTGTTTCCCAATCGAGTTATTTTGGTAATCCCATAAACTTGTCTGTCACTCAACTTCCATCTACCTTTCATTAAACTAGAACTTCGTGCTGAACGGGGTCTTAAACTCAACCAATCGAAAGCCCCATCTTTAGGGTCACCATAGGGTCGAACTCTAACATTATCACGATATAGCTTAATTCCACCGAATTTATCTAGCCATTTTTTACGTTCTTTATAATCTACACGGCGATAGTTATAAATTTTTTCTTGATCAGGTTCTTCTTCAGTCTCTTCGCCACCACCACGTTTTAAGAAAAATAGCTCAGCTTCAAAAGCACCTACTTTCTTCAAATTTTCTAAAATATCTTGATTTATTGCAATTAATTCATCGAAATTTTTGGAAATTTCAATGAAACCTCTCTCAAAGGCACTCAGTGAGTAGTTAGGGTCATTTATAGCTAACTTCGTTTTTTCAAAAAAACCAAATGATTTTATAGCATTTATATCTATTTCGTTTTGCCAAATAGTAACTTTTAGTTCATTATCAGATGTAGCGTTAATTTTAATTTTATAATCATAGTCTTCAATTTTTGATGATGATACTTCTCCATATAAATTTCTGAATTCACTGTGATATAAATGGATTTTAAAATAATCATTTTCAAGAGGAGGAACCAAATTTTCTAAATTCCTGTATAGGTTTTCAGTTATAAGATTTTCAGATACTTCTTTTTCGAGTTTATAACCTATCCAACCATCTTTTAACCCAGATATTCTGATAATTGTACCTTTATTTTCATCCCAATTATCAAAAAAAGAATTTTCTTTGGCAAAATCTTTAAGAATTAGTTGGGTTTCCATTTTTAGATTCAAATTTGTACTAATTTCAAGCTCTGCTTTGATATCATTGATTGTTTTTTTAGGCTGTTCAAATTGCTCCCAATTAATAAACCATGAAACCCCCTCAGTATTTTTCATTTTAGAATACAGTTGAGTTTTATAACCCAACCTATCCATAGCAAAGCGACCAATTCCTTTGGCACCTGTTTTAACTCTATTTTTTCGAGATTTTATAACATTTTCTTTATCATCTGTACCTATTATCATCCAACTATCTTTGATAATTCTCTCAGTCATGCCTTCGCCATTATCAATAATATAAATATAATCGTGTGCAGTATCAATATAAACCACACAGACTGTGGCATCTGCGTCATAGGCATTTTTTACTAATTCTATAATTGCCCCTTCTGCGTTGGCAAAATTTTCTCGCCCAATTAAACGAGCTGTTTTAGCTGAAACTGTAAAAGGAATTTTTGACATTGAAGATTATGTGTTTAGTTCAGGAAAAAGTGAATTATCAATATTTTTTAACCTTTTTTTACATATTTGGATTAAATCAACCTTTTGAGTTTCATCAATATGGAAAATATCAATATTTTTTTCAATACCAATAAATTTTCTTTTTTCCAACAATGCTGAAACGAGAAACGAACCACTACCACAAGTATTATCCAGTACAATATCTCCTTCATTTGAATATGTTTTTACTAAATATCTACCAAGCTCAACGGGTTTTTGAGTTGGGTGATATACAGTTCCCCCACTATTACCTTCTGCTTCTATTTCAGTTTCTGCAGTTTTAAAATATAGAATATCAATAGGATAACGTTCTCCTTCGCTTTTCACCTCTACTGGGTTAAATTTATCATAACTACTTGTCTGTTGGTCTTTTCTATATTTTTTATACGATGTAGATTTCCACATTTGAGGGTTGTAAACAGGTTGTTTTTTATAAAATATCAATATATCTTCGTGTTTCCTTAACGGTTGCTTTTTAGCATTCAAAAAATTTGTAGCTTTCGATTTTTCCCAAATATATTTATACTTAAACATACTTTTTCCTTTCAACATTAGCTCTGCTGTAAAAAGTCCTTGTGATGTCAGAATTATTACCCCTCTATCCTTTATAATGCGTTTATATTGAACCCAAAGTTGCTCTAAATCAATTGGAGATTCATATCTATATTTAGTATGCCTATCCCAAATATTCTTAGTATATCCATAAGGTAAATCGCATAATATTACATCAATTGACTTATTTGGAACAAACTTTAAAAGTTCTAAACAATCTCCCTCAACTACATTATTAATCATTTCGTTAAAATCCATAGTAATATTATCGAATATACAAATTTTAATTGTTTAAAAAAAGCAAATTTATAAATTAATATCATTCATCAATACATTAATAACTAATATTGCCATTTTTAAGTAAATATATTTTCTTTCACTTCACAAACAGTGCCCCCAAATGCCACAAAAATCCCCACCAAAGGATAATACGCTTCGGGCATAGGCAAATACAGTTCAACACCTGCCAATTTGTTTAGGCTAAATGCTGTATCTTCTTCTTTGATATAGCGCGATACCACAACACGGTAGTTTTCATTTACGCCAATCATACCCCTATCAAAAGCACGACGCAGCGTAGGGCAGAGGGCAAAAACATTCAAAACGGTATCGTCATTATAAATACTGAGGGGTCGGATAGGACACGCATCAATGAGTTGATAGCCGTGCATCGAGGTCACTTGCATACGGCTGATGCTGCACGTATTATTCCCTTGCTTGAGTTTTAGGAATTTGGCGGTATATAATTGTAATACTTCGTTTTGGGTCATACGTCAATAGTCATGATTTTTAGAGCCGTTCATGTGTTCACAAATCGAAAAGCAAATTTATTGTTTATTTTTGAAAAACAATAAACAATTGCCAAATTTCTAAAAAAAACACCCAAAGTTTTACTATACTTGCACCCATCATAAACGCCAGTACGATGATAGTTGTACGATGTACGCCTTGCAATACTTTGATTATCAATATATTGTGAAGAACAAAAAACTGTCATTGCGAGGAGGTACGACGAAGCAATCTGCCAAATTTAACACGAATTCCAATTTTGAATTAGTGGTGCGTGCTTAAATTTAACAGATTATATCCTGCGAAGTGCCACAGATTGCTTCGTCGTACCTCCTCGCAATGACAGCTTATTTCTCATAGGAAAGCCCTAATACTTGTAATCAGCCAGAACTTCATTTTTTTATACAGTTTTGGCTGATTGCCAGTATATTCCCAAAGTTTTACTATACTTGCACCCAGCAAGCAACGAACAATGAAAATACTTCATACCGCCTTGATAAAATTCGAAATACTGAGGGGTATCACATTTCAAACAACTAAGATAGAACCAATGAAGCTACAGAAAACGAGTATCCTGAACCAAAGTGGCTGGCAAACTGCTTGGCACAGGCATATACCTGTTTTAAAAAAAGGGAACTATCATATAGTGAAAGGTGTTAGTATAGGTGGTGATGCGCCAAAAGATTTTCTACGCTTATATGAGTATGGCGAAGTCCGCAAATCAAATCGGCATAAATGGACAGCCTATATCGCTAAAGTAGGTCACAAATGGTATCCAATGGAAAGCCTTACAGAGCATTTGCTCAATCGGATAGGGGCAGAATTATGCTTAACGATGGCATTTTCAAAATTGGCAATTGTCAATGAACAAATACGTTTTTGCAGCCGTTATTTCCTAAAAAAGAATGAGCAATTGATGCATGGCGCACAAATATATTCAGCCTTTTTAAACGGTGATAATCATTTTGTAGAAGCCGTAGAACAGCAAAATCTATCACGTATATTGTTCACCTTTCAATTTGCAGAAACCGCCATAAAATATAGTTTCCCGAATCATTGGAAAGAACTCTTGGAAAATTTCGTAAAACTGCTTATCTTCGATGCCATAGTTGGCAACAGTGATAGACATTTCTACAATTGGGGTGTTATTACAGATATTGAAGGCAAAAAACCGCCTCGTTTTACACCTATTTATGATACAGCACGGGGCTTGTTTTGGAATGAAAAAGAAGAAAAAATACAACAATTACATAGAGATTCGCAGCGAACAGATAGCTTTTTGATACGATATGTAGGGAAGTCAGCACCTAAAACAGGATGGGAAAATAAAGACACTTTAAATCATTTTGATTTAGTTGAATTACTGTATAGCCAAGACGAAAGATACAGCATCGTTTGTGAAAATTTAGTATCAACTGAAAATCTAAATAAAATATATGCGTTATTAGATACAGAATTTAGACCTTTAATGAGCCAAGAGCGTATTGAATTAATAAAAAAATGTCTCGCAATTCGTTTTCAACGATTAACTTTGCACACTTAATAAAAACCATTAACAGATGTTAAATCGTATATTAAAACTTTTCAAAACAGAAGAAGGTCAGGAAGACTTCTATACCCCAATGGATATAGAGGTCGTTTTTCGTTTGACTTATCATAGTTTAGAGATTGGTACGTTAAGTTTGAAAAATGGGGAATGGGCATTTCAATATAGCGAAGCCTTTAAGGAACAGGATAAAATCAAACCCTTGTTAGATTTTCCTAACGTTCATAAAATATATACATCCGAGGAACTTTATCCTTTTTTTACGCAACGGATTCCAGGCGTTGGTCAAAATATTCGCAAATCGGAGAACCTTAACGAAGTTGATTTGCTTAAAAAATATGGCAAACAGACAATTTCAAACCCTTTCGTTCTACAAGCTGTTTAAATAACATAATCAGTAGCCCAAAGAGCTAAAACGGTAAATCGTTTTAGCTCTTTTTTTTTAATCGAATTTGCTCAAAAACACTCAAAGAATACCTATACTTGCACCCATCAAGCAACGCACAATGAAAATACTCCATACCGCCGATTGGCATCTCGGCAAACGGCTCGAAACATTTAGTCGCCACGATGAACAAGTGATTGTACTGAACGATATCTGCGCCCTCGCGGATAGTCACAACGTGGATGTTGTCATCGTGGCGGGCGACCTATTCGATACCTACAACCCACCCAACGAAAGTGTAGAACTGTTTTATAAAATATGTAAACGGCTGACTAACAATGGGTTGCGTCCTGTCATTGCTATTGCGGGCAACCACGATTCGCCTGAGCGCATCGAGGCTCCTGACCCTTTGGCGCGGGAGTGTGGTATCATTTTCGCGGGTTTTCCGTCCTCTACCGTTGCGCCGTTTGCGCTCAATTCGGGCATTGCCGTCACCCATAGCGACGCGGGTTTTATTTCCCTCTCGCTGCCCCAATATGCGTATCCACTGCACCTACTCCTAACGCCTTTCGCCAACGAAGAACGCCTAAAACGATACCTCGGCGACACCAACCGCGAAGCCACTATGCGCGATATGGTCAAGGAAATGTGGCAGAAAAACCTTGATTTGTGTCAAAATACTGAGGGGGTATCATCAAGTAATCAAGACGGGGTCGTACTCTTGATGGCGCATTTGCTATTCCTGCACGATAGCCTCGCGCCTGTACAAGAAGACGAGGGCGAAAAACCCATATACATCGGCACTGCCTCCGCATTTTTTCCCGAAGATATACCCGATGGGGTTCAATATGTGGCATTGGGGCATTTGCATAGGCATCATTTTGTTAATAAATCTGCGGAAAAACCCGTGCCACCGCTTGAAGCGGTGGCACGGGTAGAGGAACGGGTAAAGCCGCCGATTTGCTATTCAGGCAGCCCCTTAGCGTATAGTTTCAACGAAGAAAACCAAGAAAAATATGTCATTTTGATAAATGCAGAACCCTCAAAACCTGTCCAAACGGAAAAGATTTTGCTTAAAAATGCTAAGAAATTGGTCAAAATAGTTGCCCACGATATGGCAGATGCGTTGGTTAAACTGATGGCAGTGCCTGATGCCTTAGTGCAACTTTCCATCAGTACCGACAACGCTTTAGACCGCAGCATTATTCAGCCGCTCATGGAAGCGCACAAGGGTATTGTGCCACCTATTATTCCGCTTTTTAACCGCAATACTGAGGGGGGTAGCACGGAACGCACGATAGATTTAGACGATTTACAAAAAATGTTTCTGGATTATTTTAGGTTCAAACATGGCAGCGAACCCACGACAGAGGTGGTTGATTTGTTTAAAGAGATATTGGCTGGTGATGGTTGACAATGCTTATTTTATCATTATTAAGCAAAAAACGATAGTCATTGATTTTAATAATGAATTTCGTGGTAAGTGCCACTTTGCTGCGCTACTAATGACAGCTTTTTAGGGTGGTCTCTGTGTCACTTTTCTACTACTAATTCGCCTTCGGTGCAAACGCCCCCATAATATTCGCCGCATAGCCATCATGTTTTTTTAATAAACTATTGAATTGCTTGGCGTTGTCCATTTTGCGGAGTGTTTCCCAACGAGCATCTTTTTTATATTCGGCTACTGTGATACCGTCCACTACTTTTGAATGTTCCAAAGCTTTATCCAAATACTCGTAACATCTGACCGGATTATTGGCTTTGAGCATGATTTCGGCGTAGGTATCCCATAGGTTGCCATCATTTCTATCGGCTTCAACGGCTTCGCGAGCGTATTTTTCAGCCAAAATATAGTTTTTTTGATTAAGATAGAAATAGGCTAAATTGTTTCTCAAATACAAATTGTGAGGCAATATTTGCTTAGCACGAAGGAGATATTTCTCCAAAATGGGTGCTTCTTGTAAGTGACACATACTCGCCAAATACCCCGCATTGCTCAACATCAAACCCAGCGCGTGTTGCTTATTGAGGTATAGACTTGTCATTTTATTTTCAATTTTTTCGGCTGACATGGCGACATGAAAAGCGCGTTCTGCAAGCGGTTTTATCTCCTTAGTATCGGGGTTTTTGAAGGTCATATCGGTAGCGTGTGCCATCAATATGCTCACTCGCAAGGCGTAAGACGACAAGTCGTTGGGAAATAATTGGTGTAATTCTTCCGCTTTTTGATAGGCTAAACGGAAACTATCTTTGCTGAGATGAAAATTTGCCCA
>JAYVKQ010000507.1:0-2591 GCA_043768285.1 Saprospiraceae bacterium
ATAATAAACTCTATCTCAATAAGGGCAATTTTACTTTTCAAGATATAACCAAAACCGCAGGTGTGGCGGGTAAAAAAGGGTGGAAAACGGGCGTATCCGTTGCCGATGTCAATAATGATGGCTTTTTGGATATATATGTTTGCTATTCAGGCGATGTCGAGCCTCATTTGCGTAAAAATCAATTGTTTATCAACAACGGCAATACGCCTTCTGGGGCTTGGAGCGGCACTTTTACAGATAAAGCCAGAGAAATGAACGCGGACGATATAGGATACACAACCCAAGCCGCCTTTTTTGATATGGATAGAGATGGCGACCTCGACCTATTTGTACTCAATCATAATATCAAACAGTTCAGAAATTTCAATGCCGCGTTTGTGAAAAAAATGGTGGATGCAGACGCAGGAGATCGGTTGTACGAAAATAAAGACGGCAAATTTATAGATATAACGCAGCAAGCAGGTATTATGTCCAATCCGTTGGGCTATGGTTTGGGGGTCACTGTTGCGGATATTAACAACGATGGTTGGGCAGATATGTACGTCACCAATGATTATGTAGAGCAAGATTATCTCTATATCAACAATAAAAACGGCACGTTTAAAGAGGTTTTGCAAGAGCAAATGGGGCATATCTCCAATTTTTCGATGGGTGTGGACGCTGCCGACATTAATAATGATGGGTGGGTGGATATATTCACGTTGGATATGTTGCCCGAAGACAATAAGCGACAAAAACTCCTTTACGCACCTGATAATTTTGAGTTGTATAATAATATGGTGGACAATGGTTTTTATCACCAATCCATGCGCAATATGTTGCACCTCAACAATGGTAACGGCACATTTAGCGAAGTAGGGCAATTGGCGGGTATATCGAATACTGATTGGAGTTGGGCGGCTCTATTCGCGGACTACAACAACGATGGCAATAAAGACCTTTTCGTGACCAATGGCTATGGGCGCGATATGATTAACCGCGATTTCATGAAATTTTATGCCAATGAACGCATGAAACACCTACAAGGCAAAACCGATGATAAGATGTTCAAAATGCTGCAAACTATCACCGCCACGCCTTTACGCAATTATATTTTTGAAAATAACGGCAATCTACAATTCACCGACCGTTCAAAAGAATGGGGTTTTGAAGGTGCAGATTTTGCGCACGGTGCAGTGTATGCTGACCTTGATAATGATGGCGATTTGGATATTGTTTTTAATAGAATGAACCAAAAAGCAGGGGTTTATAAAAATCAAACAAGGGAGCTTAATCGCGGCAAACACTACGTTCAATACCAACTCGTAGCTACTGCAAAAACGACCAATATTGGCGCAAGAGTAACAGTTTATACGCCATCTGGTCAATATATGAAGGAAAATTATCCTGTGCATGGCTTTCAATCGTCTATGTGTATGCCTTTGCATATCGGTATCCCAGATGCGGTGATTGATAGCGTAGTGATACGATGGACGGATGGCAGTGTGCAAGTTTTAAAAGATAAAATTCAGCCAGACAAATTACATATTATTACACAAAAAGCAAATCAAGCTACCCCCTCAGTATTCAAGCCCATTTCTACGATTTTTGCATATCCAAATGATACATTGCCCATTACACATAAAGAAATGATGGTTAATGATTTTAAAGTACAGCCGCTTATGCCCAATATGGTATCGTATCACGGACCCAAAATGGCAAAAGGCGATGTCAATAAAGATGGTTTAGAAGACCTTTATATATGTGGACCCGAAGGGCAAGCGGGGTCGTTGATGCTGCAACAAAAAGGCGGGTATTTTAAGGTATCAAAGCAATCTGATTTTATAGCTGATGCCAAATTTGAAGATACAGATGCCGTCTTTTTTGATGCCGATGGGGATAGCGATTTGGATTTATACGTGGTATCGGGTGGCTTTGGCAATCCCAATTCTGGACTGCCTTTGCAAGATAGATTTTACCTCAATATTGATGGCAATTTTATTGCAAAACCTGATAGAATTCCGACGGATAATGTGGCAGGTTCGGTGGTCATGGCGTGGGATTTTGATAAAGACGGGGATATAGATTTATATGTAGGCACGCGGGTAGAGCAGGGAAAATACCCCATATCTCCAAGTAGCATATTATTAGTCAATGACGGGAAAGGCAATTTTACCAACGAAACGGATAAAAAAGCGGCTATTTTTTCAAAAATGGGTATGATAACAGATGCCGTATTAACAGATATTGATAAAAATGGAACGGTCGAATTAATCGTCTGTGGCGAGTGGGCGGCTATTCGGATATATGGTTTTAAAAATGGTCTTATTCAAGAGGTAACACCTGATTTTATGCCAGAAACACTATTGGGTTGGTGGAATACTATGACCATATCCGACCTTGATAATGACGGCGATATGGATTTGATAGCGGGTAATTGGGGTAAAAATGCTCAATTTAAACCCACAAAAGAGCAACCTATGACCATATATTACGACGATTTTGACCAAAATAGCTATATTGACCCACTCTGGTGTTACTATATTCAAGACAAATCCTACCCCTCAGTATCCCGCGACGAATTGGCTGACCAAATGACTAATTTGAGGCAA
>JAYVKQ010000508.1:0-9179 GCA_043768285.1 Saprospiraceae bacterium
TTGCGGTGTTTAGGTCAGTTGTCAATGCCTTTTCACTGTCCATAATATTGGTTTTTTCATTGATTTCTTTTTTCAGATCATATAGAAAAGAGCTGTCTTTCAAAATCAGCATTTTCTTTTCATTCTTATTGATGACAGCATAATTTTTTGCACCGATGTTACGCCAAAACAAGTAATCATGAGGAGCGTTATCGTTTTTATGCGTCAAATAAGGTAATAAATCAGTGCCATCTAAGGGGTTTTTAGGTTTTGTGGCATTTTGTATATTTGCTAAAACGGTACTGAAAATATCCAATGCAATAATGGGTTTGTCGTAAGTTAAATTGGCAGGAATGTTTTTACCCCATTGCATTGCAAAAGGTACTCGAATACCGCCTTCAAAGACGCTGCCTTTTTGTCCACGCAAGGGCGTATTGTCGCTGCCATTGTCTGAAAAAGGACCACCATTATCGGATAAAAAAACAATAATTGTATTGTCTATCACGCCTGTTTCAGTCAATTTATTGAGCAAATTGCCCACGCCATCATCAACAGCACTTACCATAGCGGCATACGTGCGGCGTTTCGGATTTTTGATATTTTCAAAACGATTGAGGTATTTTTCAGTGGCTTGTGCAGGGTTATGCGGCGCATTGTAAGCCAAATACAGAAAGAACGGTTTACTCTTGTTGCGCTCCACAAACGATACCGCTTCCCTTGAAAAAGCATCGGTCAAGTATTCCGTTTCTTCAACGGGTGTAAAATTTCTATTCAATTTTGTTCTATAACTTTCACCCTCGCCATTGGCATCTTCGGGATTTTGAATTGTCCATTTATCAGGAAAATATTGATGCCCACCACCTAAAAAGCCAAAAAACTCATTAAATCCACGTTTCAAAGGATGCAAAGATTTGTGTGCGCCCAAATGCCATTTCCCAACAAGCATACTGTTATAACCAGAGCGACCCAATACATCTGCCATCGTTTCTTCGCTCAAAGGCAAGCCCATTGTGCTATCGGCAGGCACATACAAGGGATTGCGTTCATAGCCAAAACGGTATTGGTAGCGACCCGTCAGTAAACCCGCACGGCTCGGACTGCATACGCCAAACGTGACATGACCCGATGAAAACACGACCCCCGCCTTAGCAATTCGGTCAATATTGGGCGTTGGTATATCTTTGCAACCATTAAAACCCACATCATTGTAGCCCAAATCATCGGCAACTATGACGATAACATTGGGGTTTTGTGCTATGGGCGTATCGGATTTTGACGTATCTTTTGGGATAAAAGCAACCAGAAGAATAACTAAAGCGGTTGATAAGGTTAAGAGTAATTTGCTCATTTTTATTTGAAATTTTGTTAAAATACTGAGGGGGTAAAATCATGGTTTCGACACATTTTTATAAACTCTAACATAGTCAATATAAGCCTTGTCCGTACCCCCTTTTTGTATAAATTCATTTTTCCGAACATCGCCACTTACCCAATTATTTTCACCAAAACAACTGCCTGAAAAATAGATAAAATGCGGTGTATGGGGTATTAGCATGGGCTTATCCATGGTTCTTACCAAGTTGCCATCGTAGTAAAATTTGAGAAAAGTGGGTGTCCACTCAAAGCCAAAAACGTGGTATTCTTGGGTATGCAGGTTGGGTGCTTTTATCATTGTCCCATTCGATTTATGGGCAGGTTTTTCATAACCATCCCAATGCAAACCCGAGGAATAAGCCTCTGCCAATTTGTTACCTTCCACAATATCTATTTCAGCACCATCATTGGCAGTACCATCTTTTACACCTTTGGGGGCAGTTGTGCCTTCTGCATTGGGCATCATCCAAAAAGCCGTTTGGCAACCATCGGGCTTAACAAGGTGCATTCGACATTCAAGATAGCCATACATGGTGGCAAATTTGTATTTGGAATTAAGCCTCCCTGCGAAATAAGCCGTATCGTGCAGACTTGATTTCCGATAGTAAATGAACGCTTTACCGTCTTTTTCTTCTACTTGCTCATTGTTTGAGTACAGTGTCACATCAGGTCGTTTTTTAATGGTGTTTTCAACCGTCCATTTCACCGTATCTATTTGAGTGTCATTAAATTCATCTGAAAAAACGAGTTGCCAGTTTTTCTTGGCTTTTGACAGTGAGTCGCCTACTAAAAAAGGTGTTCCTTTTTTAGCACTTTGGGCATCTACGAAGTTCGGGCTGTCCGATTTTAAGGAGGCAGCTTGATTGATTTTACAGCTACATAATGCTAAAATCAATATTATAGATAGGATACTGATACTGTTGTTCATATTTTGCTTAAAAATTTACATTTCAGAGCAAACTTTCCAAAAGTTTTAAACTTTTGGAAAGTTGTACTTCATTTTTAGGCATTTTAACCGAAAAAATGCTCAAAATACTGAGGGGGGTATCCATCATTTTACTGCTTCTCCCGCACCCAATCATCAGTGCGAAAAGACGAAACAGGCAGCCCATTTGTGCCAAATAAATCACCGACTACAAAATTTTTAAAGGCATAGCGCACCGCAACAGGCTGTGGTACTAATTCAGATTTTACCACTATCCCGTTTGCAATAATAGTCGCTTTGGCGGGGTAAAAAACCTTATCCACACCCGCTATTTCAAAAAGGGATAGTTCTTTTCCGAAAGAAGTTAAACCAGTTGGGGCTTTATCGAAAGTAAGCCTTACCGTATCATTTTGAATTGTCATTTCCTTAAAAACAGGACTGTATGGATTAAAACCTTTAATACCATAAGTTTCGGACAATGCCAAATATGCCAATCGTTTTGAAACTGTTTCTTTATGGGCAGGATGAATATTGGTTTGCTCGCCCACATCTAACGCACACGCCATACCGACATTCGAAACGGCGGTGGCAGTTTTGAATTGGGCTTCACGTATAAAACCACCATTGGGCAATACATCATTTTTTCCATGCGGTGCAATTTGCACATAATAGAAAGGAAAATCACCCACTTCCCATTTAGCACGCCAGCCGCGTATCATGGCAGGGAAGAGTCTTTGATAGGCTTCTGGCTCCCCTTTGTTGCTTTCTCCTTGATACCAAATTGCACCCCGTATGCCATAACCGACCATCGGGTTTATCATGGCGTTGAACAATGAAGTAGGTGTTCTGGGTGCGCCAACTTTGGGTAAAACACTATCTCTTCTCATCGTTTTATAAAAATCAAACTCTTGGCAAGCCTCATCATTCATCCACGGCTGAACCATCGTGCCGCCCCAGCTTGAAGTAATCAATCCAATGGGTATATTGAGTTTTTTTTGCAACATGCGTCCAAAAAAATAAGCGGTTGCACTAAATCCATTCGTTGTTTCGGGGTTAGCCATATCCCATTTTCCCTTGAAATCGTCACGGGGGGTAAGACCTGCACTCATACCGACATTAAAAAGACGTATATTGGGGTTAGTGGATTCCAGCACTGCGTCCAAAGAACCTATAACGGGTTGATTGTTATAACCTTTCATCGGCATTTGCATATTCGACTGCCCCGAACATACCCAAACTTCGCCAATCAAGACATTTTCAAGCGTCAAGGCTATGCCATCGCTTATTGTCACGTTGTAAGGACCACCCGCTTTGGGTGTTGAAATTTTTAACCTAAAACGTCCGTTGCTATCGGCTTGGGTGGCGTATTTTTTATCATTCCATGAAGAGATAATTTCAACGGTGGCGTTTTTATCGGCAGTTCCCCAAATAGCCACATCGGTTTGTTGCTGCAAAACCATGTTGCTGCCAAAAATGGCGGGTAGTTTAATTTCTGCGAAAAGCGATACAGAAGTAAAGAGGACCGCACAAAATGTGCTGATTAATTGTAAGATATTTTTAGTCATTTTGGTTAAAAATTATTTTGAATAAATCCGCACATAATCCACCAAATATTGCGAAGGGAAAGTCGTATTAGTCAAACTACCACCGTTTTGACCACCCAAAGCCAAATTCAATAACAGATAATGGGCTTGCCGAAATGGATTTTTACCATCTGACTCGTTAATACTTGTTGTCAAATCAATGGTATTCATGGACACGCCATCGAGTAGGATGTCCATTTTATTTTCCGTCCATTCCAACGTCCAGATGTGGTAGCTATCTGCCCAATTTGCCTCAAAAGCACTCATTGGTTTTTTATAACTATCCCATATAGCTTGATACCTTTTTGCAGAACTAAAGGCGTAATTGGCGAGGATTTTATCGTCATAGTATTCCAACACATCCACCTCTCCGTTTGAGGGCCACTCGCCGCTTGTGCCAAGCGTCCATATAGCGGGCCACAAGCCCGTTTGGGCAACGATTTTGGCACGGACTTCCATTTTTCCGTATTGAAAAGCGTGTTCTTTTTTCATTACAACACTGGCAGAAGTGTAGTTTATAAATGCCCTACTTTTTTTCCAATCGGTATTTCCTGCAACATAATTGGGGTTGGCTTTTCGTTCTTTTTTACCTGTTATCACCAAATTGCCATTCTGACAAATAGCATTTTCCTTTTGATACCATTGGTCTTCTTGGTTTCTGATAAAACCCATCTCGAACCGCCATTTTGTTGAGTCGGGTGCGCCCTCTGTGTTAAATTCATCAGACCAAATCAATTGATAAGGTTGAGGGACATAAATTGTATCTTTCTTGACAACTTGGTGCAAATTTGCAGGGAAGGCTTTTTCGTTAATCGAAAAAAGTAATGTTATAAAAGATAAAATAGGTAAGAATACCATCATTATTCAAAGAATTTAAGAGATGTTACAATGTGATTTGAAATTAATTACAATTTTTCTAAGGAAATCTTTTCTAATATTAATAAGGAAATCCCTTATTTAAAGTAAGGTTTCGGTGATTTTGGAATCTCCCAGTTTTATAAGAGTAGGTCAATAAAAAACACCTCTAACCCTTAGACTGTATCAAAAATAATTGTTCTCAAATAATTTTTGTGGTCGTAATACTGAGGGAGTGCGTAACACGGACTAGTATTCTGCGCCACGTACTCCCCCTCAGTGTTTTTGTTAAAAAATTCACAATATATTGATTTTCAATTAATTGTGTAATTTTATATTAACATAAATAGAATTAAAGCAATTCTGTACTTTTCAATTATCCTATTTTTAAAAGTTAAAAATATCACGCACACCCAATTATATTTGTGTGTGTTTGATTATATTTGTATAATTTGATTATATTTGTATAATTTGGAAGGCTACATAAACTATTGATTATCATACATTTATAAGCCTAAACAGAGACATTTTTGGGAGTTAATGGAGACAAAAATGGGAGTCAATAGAGACATTTTTATATATTTGTCTCTATTATCCAATATATTTATTTTCTTTGTTCCGGATTTTTAATCAGTTTTGGAATCAATGTTATGGAAACATCAAAGTCTTTTTATAGCATTAAGTGTAAATGTAGAAAAATAAAATTGTAGAATATTATAAATCTATAAAAATAGAATTATAGAATGTTAGAAAAAAAAGAAATAGTGCCTTATAAAGACCCTGATTTGGTTATACTGCGCAACCCTGTTGCAAAAGCTAAATTTGGCTTGTCGTTGGTGCAAACTAAAATACTGTTTGAAGTAATCGCCTATTTTAAAAACAATCCCGAATCTAAAATTATGCGCTTTTATATTCGGGACTATCTCAATAAATTAGGATTAGATAGCCACAACCTTAAATCCTACGTGGAAGAAATTGAAGCTATGACACGGCTACACCTGCAAATACCCGAAGGTGAAAATCGAAAAGGTATCAACTATTTGGCGGTGAATCTTTTTGCTGGTGCTCGATTCCGCATTGATGAGCAAGGCTTTGGCTACGTGGATGTTGAAGTATCGGAAATGCTAAAACCCTATTTTTTAGAAATAGCCAAAGGTGATTTTTTCTATTACCATATCGTCAATACGCGTATTTTAAAAAGTACCTATTCTATTAAAATTTACCTGCTTTTGAAATCTTATAAACGGTTTAGAACGCTTGATATGCCCTTAGCAGAGTTACGCAATATTTTAGAGATACATCCAAATGAATACCAACGGTATAAAGATTTTAAAAAACGCATTTTGGAACGCGCAAGAGTCGAATTGAAAGAAAAAAATGATATATATTTCACATATGACGAGGTAAGAGCAAGACCTACAAACCCAAAAAGTGAAGTAGTGAAAATTGTTTTTCATATCCACGATAACCCCGAATCGCAAGAGATTAGAGATAGAGTTAAGGCTTTAGAAAAACAAAATAACACGCGAGCGAAGACCCCCTCAGTATTGAAGCCACAAATGCAGATTGATGCTGTTGCAAATCTCGAAGATGAGCTGCTTACATACACGCTTGATAATGCGAAAATAGAATTTATACCCTCAAATCCTTATAAACAAACGCAAGAGGCGAAAACGACAACTACAAATTTTAAGCAAACTATTATCGAACTCTTCAGCGTTTTTGACAAAGAAGCCACCGATACAGAAGTTATAGACTTCATTGGCGGCTTGTCTCACGAAGAAGAATCTATTTTAGATGTTTTGTACTATGCACACTCAGAGCATACAAAAGGAAATGTTATTAAAAATATTTATGCTTATGTGGTGAGTGGTTTAAAAACAAAATTAGGTAAAGGCTTGGCAGCTAAGGAGAAAGCCAAAAAAGAAAAAAAAGCACAAAACCAGAAAACGCAGCAAGAAAACACAAGAATCATGGATTGGTTTGAGCAAGAATTTAAGACTTATGAAATGCAGTATTATTACGATTTAGGCGCAGATGCAGAAAACGAAACCAAAAAAGATTTCCTCAATCGCAAGCGACAGGAATCGGAGAAATCGGTGGCTGTTAAAGCACGGTTTTTTATGCCCGATGGTTCGCTTAAACACGATACCTTGCGGTTTTCTTTGGGTGTTGAAATGAGTCGAAGTAAAGGAGAGACTTCAGAAATCCTTTTTAAACATTGGGTCATGGAAAAGAAAAATGTAAGAATTGATAAAAAAGATTCTGCTTGGCATATTGTCGAAGAACTGATTTTTTAAGTTTTTACTCTATATTTCTATTTTTTTATAAAATTAGTAATCTATTTTTATAGATTCATAGAAATATATTTTTACTTTTGAGCTTTATTTGCAAAGTGTATGCCTTTATAGAAAACTAATGCGTACTTGATGCTTGGTTAAAAGGTGTTTATTTGTCTTTAGAGGTTTTAATGCTATAAACCCCGCAAAGTGTAAGTGAAGATAATAAAAGCCCCTTAAAATAGATGTATTATAAGAATACAGGTTTAATGTATTAATTTTAATATATCTAAAATTCTATATTTATAGAAAATTAGAATTTTAATTTTAAAAAGATTTTAAAAGATTTTAAAAGATTCAATCATAAAACTCGAATTTTAGTGATATGAAAATAATAACCATAGCCCATCAGAAAGGAGGGGTAGGCAAAACCACATTGGCTTTGAACTTGGCTTCGTGCTTCAAAGAAGGATTGTCAGTTGGCTTATTAGACACCGATTTGCAAGGCTCTTTAAAGGGTCTGGAGGAACTGTTAGACGGTTTAGAACTTATTCCGTACAACAATGACCCAAGCTCTTTAAATCAAATTAAGAAGGATTTATTGATAGTGGATACCCCACCCTATTTGTCTGCCCAGTTATCCGCTTTGTTCACGATTTCTGATTTTATACTTGTACCTTCAAAAGTTGGTTTTTTAGATGTCATGGCAATTCGGGCAACTATACAATTGATTAAAGAGGCACAAGCAATCCATAAAAATTTGAAAGCGGCCGTTGTGTTGAATATGGTAAAACCAAGGACTACTATTAATGAAGAAGTGCGTGAAATACTGAGGGGGTATGGTATGCCTGTATTAAACTCAAGCATATCGGACCGCGTGAGCTACACCCGCTCCCCTATCATCAGTGGCGTATTCGCAGGTGATGACGATAAAGCCAAAAATGAAATAACCGCTTTAGCCGATGAGATATTGGATTTTTTAGAACTCTAAAAATCTATATTTCTAACTTTCTATAAAAATAAAATTCTAAATTTTTAAGTATTAAATGGAAAAAAATTATAAAGAAAAGCGCAGCAGTTTTGCAGAAAGGCTAAAATCTGAGCCAACCCAAATGCCTATTCAAAAAGTAGAGCCTGTAACTACGATTGTTCAAAAAACAGAAGAGCCAAAAATAGAAGAAATACAAATCAACGCTTGGATACCGAAAAACTTGATGAAAAAGGTCAAAACAAAAGCTATTGTAGATGAGAAAAGTATCAAAGAAATTGTGATAGAAGCCTTAGCTAATTATGTTAAAGACTAAAGAATAATGTCTAAATTTATATAAATCTAAAAATATAGATTTCTAAAATTATAAGCAACTACTATGGAACAAAATAATTCAATTGTCTTATTTCAAGAAAAAAACATAAGACGGGTTTGGCATCAAGAAGAATGGTGGTTTGTTGTAGAAGATGTGGTTGCCATATTGACAGATAGCCGCAATCCTAAGAAATATTTAGCAGCTTTGAGAAGCCGAGACAAAGAATTGGCGAAAGGGTATCCACAACATGTAGATACCCTTTCGGTCAATACTGAGGGGGGTAAGCAGCGCATGACTTGTTCCAATCGAAAAGGCATTTTTCGCATTATCATGTCTATCCCATCCGCTAAAGCAGAGCCGTTTAAGTTGTGGTTGGCGCAAGTAGGGGAGGAGCGTATTCAAGAAATAGAAAATCCCGAACTGGGTTTTGAACGCCTCAAAGAAATTTATAAAGCCAAAGGGTATCCAGATGAGTGGATAGAAACGCGCTTAAAAAGCATTGGTATTCGAAAAGAACTCACCGAAGAATGGAAACAAAGAGGGGTCAAAGAAGGGCAGGAGTATTCTATCTTGACAGCAGAAATTGCAAAAGCAACTTTTGGTTTATCTCCCTCAGAACACAAGCAGTTAAAAAACTTAGATAAGGAAAACCTGAGAGACCACATGACTAATTTAGAACTTATCTTTACAATGCTCGGGGAGGAGGTAACCCGTAAATTAGCTGTACAAGCGGATGCGCAAGGTTTTGAGGAAAATCACGATACGGCTGTACAAGGAGGACAAATGGCTGGCAAAGCACGTCGTAATTTAGAAGAAGATGGACGTGTGAAAGTAGTAAGCGCAGATAATTTTTTAAATCAAATAGAAGAAGCGACAAAAA
>JAYVKQ010000509.1:0-4122 GCA_043768285.1 Saprospiraceae bacterium
CGATAGCGAAGCGAAAGCCTATTTCTGTTTTATTGGCAATGACGATTTGCCGATGGGCAAAATGGGTTACGAAGGGTTCAACGACGCGCCCAATTGCAATCAGTTTTATATGATAATGCCTATGCCCGATATGCTATGCCCGATGGAAGGCGTGAAAACGCTCGGTAACTTGATGGCGGGACAATCCCCTCAGTGCGAAACAGCGCGTACCAGTGCCGAGGATACAGCCGTTATTATCTACACCTCTGGCACAACGGGCAGACCCAAAGGCGCGGAATTGACGCACTCAAATTTGATGTTCAACGCCATTTTGTCAAGCGATTTGACCAACGCCACGCCTGATGATGTACAATTGATTGTGCTACCCCTGTTCCATATTTTCGCCATGACGGTCTTGATGAATGCGGGTATCTATCGCGGCACATCGAATATACTATTACCCCGTTTTGATGCCGAGGCGGTATTTGGCTTGATGCAAAAGCATAAAGTGACCATATTCGCGGGAGTGCCGACCATGTATTGGGGCTTAAACCAATATAAAGACCCAAAATTTGATTATGATACGATTGCTAAAACGTTGAAAATATGCGCTTCGGGTGGTGCTTCGCTGCCCATTCAAGTGTTGGAAGATTTTGAAAAACGCTTTAATGTGCCGATTATTGAAGGCTATGGTATGTCGGAAGGGTCGCCCGTTGTTACCTTCAATCAACTGCGGGTGGGTCGCAAACCAGGGTCAATAGGTACACCTGTCTGGGGTGTAGATGTCAAATTGGTGGACGATAAAGGCAAAGAAGTACCCGTTGGCGAAAAAGGCGAATTGCTCTATCGCGGTCATAATGTGATGAAAGGCTATTACAAAAAACCACAAGCAAACAAGGAAACACTGAGGGGGGGCTGGCTACATTCAGGTGACGTGGCAATCAAGGATGAAGACGGCTTTTTCTATATTGTGGATAGGACAAAAGATATGATTATTCGTGGTGGCTTGAACGTGTATCCGCGCGAAGTGGAGGAGGTGATGATTAAGCACGAAGCCGTGTCGTTGGTCGCCGTGATTGGTATTCCAGATGCTGAAATGGGCGAAGAAATCAAGGCGTGTGTGGTAATAAAAGCTAATATGTCGGTCTCGACGGAGGATTTGATGGCTTGGACGCGAGAACGCATTGCGGGTTATAAATACCCACGCCATATCGAATTTTTAGATGCCCTGCCTATGAGCGCGACAGGTAAAATTTTAAAGAAAGAATTGCGGAAGTAATACCTTGAATTGTGTAGGCATAACATTTGCTTTGTTTTTAATATTAATACGATTTTAAAATTATACCCAAATGCTGTCATTGCGAGCGCAGCGAAGCAATCTGTAAACATACTCGAGGTATTTTAACGTTTGGATTATCGAATAAGTGTAACAGATTGCTTCGCTGCACTCGCAATGACAGCGTTTGGGGGAGGTTTTAGCATTTTGAAAACTACATCACACCTCAAACCATCTATAAATGACTTTGACGAAAACTATCCTTTCAACCCTTGCCATAACTATCTTGTTGGCAGCAACCGTATTGCCTGTTTTTTCTCAAACAATGATAAGTCCTTTCGATACGTACCGCAAAGCTGCGTGGCTTAAAGATGCGGATATTGCCTTGTCAAAAAGTAGCGAAACAGTGTCGTTTATGATTGACAATACTGAGGGGAAGGTCTCCGCAAACCGTAAGGTGAGCGAATATGCACACCCGTCTAAGATGGGGCAAACGTTTTTTAACCGTATTCATATCAACGACGAGGTAAGCGTTACGGATATTGACGTACGCATAAAAGGTAAAAAGAAAATATCGAAAAGCGACCTATCCGTTCATGATGTCACCGATGATGATATATTTTACTCCGACAGTAAAGCGGTGGATTATGCCTTGAAATTTGACCAATTGTTGGATATAAACAATAATTATGACCTCAAATTCAATGATATACGATATATGTCCTTGATGTTTTTTACCTCCGTCTATCCGACTGCCGAAAAGGAAATTATTTTAGAAATTCCCGATTGGTTGGATATGGATGTGAAAGAATTTAATTTTGAAGGCTATAAAATGTCTAAAAAAACGACCCCCAATCCGAAAGGCGGTAAGACCCTAACTTTTACAGCAAAAGAATTGGCGGGTTATAAAAGTGAGAAAAAAGCACCCAACGCGAAAAAGATTTTTCCGCATATCATGTTGCTGTTCAAATCGTTTAAAAAAGATGGCAAAACGACTAAGATTTTTGAAAAAGCGGATGATTTATATACGTGGTATAGTAGTATTTGTAAGGATATTGGCAATAGCAATGCTGTTTTGAAACCACAAGTTTCGACATTGACGGCGGGAAAAAAGACGGATTTGGAGAAAATTGAAAGCATTTTTTATTGGGTGCAAGACAATATTCGCTATATCGCTTTTGAAAATGGCATTATGGGTTTTCGCCCCGATGCGTGTCAAAATGTCTATAAAAACCTTTATGGCGATTGCAAAGGCATGGCAAATCTATTGAAACAAATGTTGATATTGGCAGGATATGATGCCCGTTTGACGTGGATTGGTACGAATGATATTCCCTACGATTATTCAACGCCCTCTGTGGCAGTGGATAACCATATGATATGCACCGTGATATTGAACAATAAAAAATATTTCCTCGATGGCACTGAGGACTATATCGCCCTCGATGATTACGCGACCCGCATACAAGGCAGACCCGTCTTGATTGAAAATGGCAAAACGCCGATTTTGGATAAAGTCCCAGCCTTCACGAGCGATAGAAACCGCGCTATTCAGAAAATTGATATGGCTTTGGACGATAAAATACTGAGGGGGTCGGTACAATCCGAATATCACGGCGAATCGAAAACCCGTATTTTATATGTCTATAACCACATTCCGACGGACAAACGCACGGAGGCTTTGAAAGAATTTGTGGGTAGCGACAATCCCAATATCAGCATCAAAAAAGTGGACATTAGCAATACCGAAGACCGCAAAAATGCTTTTAAAGTACGCGGCGAATATGAGTTGAAAAATATCGTTTCAACGTCAGGCAACGAGATGTACCTCGCCCTCGATTTGGATAAAGAATTTATGAACTTCGATTTCGATAGCACGCGGGTTTACGATTGGGAATTTTCATATCCTTACAAAGATGAAACGGTAACGACTTTCACGCTACCCGCAGGTTATAAAGTGGATTATTTGCCCACGCCCGTAGTTGCCAATTTGCCCTATTTTAAAGCCAATTTGACGATTGAGCAAAAAGACAATAAACTAATTTATACTAAAAAATTCACCTTAGATAGCTTAATTTTAAAGAAAAAAGACTTTAAAGAGTGGAATGTGTTTGTTAAAAATATTAAAGAATTTTATAAAGACCAGATTGTTTTGGTTAAGAAATAAGGAGTACAAATCCTAATAAATCCGTTAGGATTTGTACGTTTATAGAATTAATCAATGCCATTTCGCCAACGAATCCGTAGGATTCGCACGTAAGTAAATACGCATAGTACGTGCGAATCCTACGGATTCGTTTTATATTTTCACATATATTGTCTCTAAACGTACAAATCCTATCGGATTTATTGGATTTGAACTTTTATGTGCATTACTTATTAATCCTTAAAAATTTCTATTCACTATCAATACATCAATTTATGAGATACTTCAAACCGATAATAGCATTTTGCTATGTACTAAGCATATCCTTAACGCCAATTGCCGCACAATCTGCCGTAAACACCGTACCCGAGAAGTGGAAAAACGAATCGGCGGTTATTTTAAAACAAGAGCTATCGTATGGCTATTACAATACGAAATTCTTTGGTTCACTGACCGTTATCGTGAATGAGCGTATCGAAAGAAGCGTAAAATTGCAGGATAAAGCTGCCGTGACGGATTTCAGCGAGTTCTATTTTTATGAAAGCGCAGCCGATGAACGCCGCCGCGAAAAAGGTGAAAAAGCGGGTAAAGATGAAGCAAAAGTTAAAATATCGGTTATCAAACCGTCGGGCGAGCGCATTAAAGTGAATATTGCGGATGCTGTGGAAGTCACGAAGGATGTGCCACGTTTTTATCGTTCTTTCTATATTGGCGACAAAAC
>JAYVKQ010000510.1:0-8677 GCA_043768285.1 Saprospiraceae bacterium
TTAAGTTGACGACATTAGACTTGAAGTCACCCCGTCAATTTATAGTTCAAGAAAATAAGCACCAATATTTATTTCATTAATACTGCGTTTTTCACTTACTTTGCAACCTAAGCACATCTAAAACGTTCTTTTCTCAAATAACTCTATACCGATAATATGCAATCTTGAAATCCAGAGTTATTTGCAAAACGATATACAATTATGCTCAATTTTCAATATCCTATTTGGTACATGGTGTTTTGTGCGTTGCTGGGTGGTGCTTTGGCTGCCATCTTGTACTATAAAGACCCCACTTTCAAAAACCAATCGCCGTGGCTCACCCGCGCTTTGGGCTTCCTGCGCTTTTTGGGTCTCACGCTGATAGCCATTTTGCTATTATCGCCTATCTTAAAAACGGTAGTGACAGATATTAAAAAACCTGTGGTAATAGTGGCACAAGACGTTTCTCAATCCATCGGTGTGGCAGTTAGGGATACCCCTCAGTATAAAACGCAATTTGAAGGCTTAGTGAGTGCCTTGGGCGAGGGTTACGATGTGCATACCTACGCCTTTGGTGAGCGTGTGCGCGAAGGTGTTGATTTTCAGTTCAAAGATAAGCTGACTAATACCTCCGATTTGATGAAAAATATCTACGACCTATACTCAAATCAAAATTTGGGGGCGGTCATAGTTGCTACTGATGGTATTTATAACGAAGGCTCAAATCCCTTGTACGCGGCAGCAAAATTGAACGCGCCCGTTTATACCATAGCATTAGGCGATACTACACCAAAGAAAGATTTGCTTGTAAAAAGGGTTTTTCATAACAATATTGCGTATTTAGGTGATAAATTTAATGTGCAGATTGACGTAGCCGCCAATAATTGTGCAGGTAGTAACACCACTTTGAATGTTACAAAAGTGGATGCAATCGGCAATTCGTCCAACGCACAGGCTTTTCCTATTGCTATTAATAAAAATGATTTTTTCTTTTCAAAGGAAGTGACATTAGATGCCTCGCAACCAGGCGTACAGCGTTTTCGCGTAAGCGTAACGAGTATTAATGGTGAAGCCACGACTGTCAATAATGTTAAAGATATATTTATTGAGGTATTGGATGCACGGACAAAAATCCTTTTGCTTGCTAATGCGCCGCATCCCGATATAGCGGCGTTTAATGAAGCCCTTTCGCCTAATAAAAATTATACGATTACGACGGCAACGCTTAATGATTTGAAGGTGAATGTAGGCGATTTTGATTTTGCCATATTGCATCAAATCCCTTCTATGACTAATGGTGCAGAAGCTGTGATGAGTATTTTGAATGGCAAAAAAATACCACGCCTCTATATCATTGGTAATCAATCAGATACGCGCAAGTTTTCTACCATGCAATCGCTTATGAGCATCAGTTCGGATGGTAAAAGCACCAATGATGTACAAGCGACATTGAACCCTGCGTTCAATCTTTTCACCTTAGAAGACAATTATAAACAGATACCAAATTTTAACCCAATCCTTTCACCTTATGGGGATTATAAAGAAATTGGGGGCGGTCAGGTATTGATGTATCAAAAAATTGGTAAGATAGATACCAAATATCCGCTTATTACTTTGGGCGAAACGGATGGTATCAAAACGGGTGTGTTGGCAGCCGAAGGGATATGGAAATGGCGTTTGTTTGACTATGCCCAGCGTCAAAACCACGATATTATTGACGGTTTGTTATCAAAAATCATTCAATATCTAAGTGTAAAGGAAGATAAGCGGAAGTTTAGGACTTGGACGGATAAAAACGTATATCGTGAAAATGAAGCCGTGCAATTTGGGGCAGAACTCTATAACAACTCTTATGAACTTATCAACGATGCCGATGTGAGCATGATAATTACCAATGCTGAAAACAAGCAATTTAACTATACTTTCAACAAAACGGGTCGTTCTTATTCCCTGAACGCGGGCATATTAGCCGTTGGTAATTATACATTCAAAGCGTTTTCAAATGCAAATGGACAGAAATTAGAAGCGAGTGGGCAATTCAGCGTACAGCCCATTCAGTTAGAACTATTTGAAACCACGGCAGACCATGCAGTGTTGCGCGCCTTGAGCAATCAATTTGGTGGCTCGATGATATATCCAAAAGATATGATGGCTTTGGCAGATACCATAAAGGCAAAAAAAATGAAGCCTATTATGTATAACACTAATAAAACACAGACGGCGATGAACCTAAAATGGATATTTTTTATTTTATTATTAATATTTACCCTTGAATGGTTTTTGCGCCGTTACTTTGGGTCATATTAACGTCTTATGTTTCGTTAGGTTTATAACCCATCAACTTGTCCCGATGCCATCGGGTGTATTTTGAGGAAAGTACAACGGAACGATGTTTCGTTGACGCGCATAACCAGAACGAAACATCGTTTCGTTACACTTTACAAAAAAGCTTTTTCAAACAATTTAAACGGTAACAGAATATGGATTTAATGGATTTGCTCAAAGGGCAACTAACACCTGAACTGCTTGGTCAATTGAGCCAACAAACAGGTGCAGCACCAGAACAAACAGCTACGGCTGCTGAAGGTGTTTTATCTACATTGTTGGGTGGTTTGGCTAAAAATGCTCAAACACCAGAAGGTGCAAGTGGCATATTGGGCGCACTTGACCGCGACCACGATGGTAGCATTTTGAATGATGTCATGGGTATGATTATGGGTGGTGGACAACAAGCTGCAGCTCCTTCGGCTATGAATGGTGCTGGTATATTGGGTCATATTCTCGGTGGTCAGCAACAAGGTGCAGCGCAAGTGATTTCACAGGCGAGTGGTGTTAATCAATCTGGCGTAGCGGATATGATGATCAAATTGGCTCCCCTCGTAATGGGCGTTTTGGGTCAGCAAAAGCAACAACAAGGCTTTGATGCAAGTGGCTTGGCAGGTTTGTTGGGCGGTAGTGTTCAGCAAGCAAAAAGCACCAATCCATTGATGCAAATGGCAACCCAGTTCCTCGATAAAGATGGTGACGGTAGCATGGTTGATGATTTGATGGGCATGGTAGGCTCAAAAGTATTGGGCGGCTTTTTTAAAAAATAAAACCCTTTGGGGGAATGATGAATTATAAATAATACATGATGAATTTCTAAATAATTGACTATCAATTTATTAGAAATTCAAAGTATAAGTTTTTTTTTCAAAACTCCTATAAATAGCAATCCCGAATTTTCAAAATATGAAAATTCGGGATTTTTTTATATTTCACAATACCAGCGTCCTTTAATTGCCCTACTTTCTCTCCTCTAATTTTTTTTCTCTTCCTTTTTTCAAAACAATTTGCTCATTATATTTCACTGCTATAGCTTTAAAAAAAGCTTTAACTTTATCATAATCTTCGGGTTCGAAGCGTAAATGGCTGATATGGATACGCATAGATATTTGTAAAAGATTATCTTTCATGCTACTTTCGTAATAAAAACTCGCTTTATTGTTCAAATTCAAATTAACAGCTTTGGGCATTTCCTCCACAATATAGCCATCGGGAATGGTGATATTTATAACATAATTATCTTTGATGGGATACGGTAATTCGATAGGATAATTGCGCGTTTCGGCTTTAAAAGGATTGTTGCTAAAGTCATTGTTAATAATCGGTTTGATGTAGATATAATCATCATTCACCATTGCCGCATTGGGTATTTTGCAATAAATACTGCGCTTAAACGGCTCATATATGAGGTCGGTATTCATTGCCTTGATGCTATCAATCTGAATTTCGGGAAACTCTTTCAATAGGTTTTCCTTGATTTTCTTTTCTTTATCGGATTCCTTTTCCAAATCCCGCTCAATCACGGCAGCATATCCTTGATAACTTGTTACCATATGACCCATATAAGTGCCATCGGGCGATAGGTTAAAATTTGCCAACATG
The DNA here is from genome assembly GCA_043768285.1 of Saprospiraceae bacterium. Classification (GTDB taxonomy): domain Bacteria; phylum Bacteroidota; class Bacteroidia; order Chitinophagales; family Saprospiraceae; genus JAAFJT01. Next base: position 3,907 of record JAYVKQ010000510.1, read on the forward strand.
GTTTCGGAACTCGTAGGTGCGCGAATACCAATCCATTTGGCACTTTTTCCATCAATTAATAAACCGCGCTTATTGAGAGACGGGATTCGTGGCGTACCAACAGGGCGGTTAGGGCTACCTACATCTAATATCAGTGGCTTATCACCTAATTCGGTATAGCACAACACATGATTGAATTGAGTCACAATAGGGTATATCTCAACCGCTTTACCATTGTCGCGGGTGCTTATTAGCATCGGATAGGCTTTAATCTCTGCCTCCCGCAAGCAAGCGATAAGCATCAAATTCATCTCGCCGCTATTCGCTTGTTTTTTCTTAAACGCGCCTTCAAGGGTTTCGTCAACCAAAAAACTGAAATCATCGTTTTTCCATTCCAAATTTTTTGATAGGTAGGCATATATGTGTTTAATTTTATTTTCTACCGACATTGTATCGTCCATACCTTGTTTCACAGCCTTCCAAATAGCGTTATAATTGCGTTTTTTTTCAATTTGTTCACCAAAATTAGGGTCAATTAAAAGCTGTTTGGCAATGTCGTCCCATGTATTGAAAAATTCCCGCGTTTGACCACTCTGGCTGGTATAATTATTCAACTGAAAACGCACCCGCCCACGATAATCATCCATCGTTGTGATAAAACTTTCCTCTTTCATGGCGGGAACTGAATCCATATAAAAACGAGGAACTGGACCTTTTAAAATAAAATTATTCAACTGAACGCACTCATTCTTTTTCATCTCATCATTTTTGAGTTTTGCCCCCTCAGCTACGTATTGATAACCAAAATTGCTCTCAAATCCCATATACAATTCACTACGCCGAATAGGAATATTTTCTTGAAAGTACCAATCACGCAAAGTCATTAAGTTACGACTGGATGTGATTTGATAACTGTATTCGATAATAGACCCTTCGCGCAAATCGGGGAAGGTAATTTTCTTAACGGAGCGCGTATTACTCAATTTTTCAAAGAAAAAATTATCATCAGTCAGTTTTTTAATCGTTCCATCGGGCTGTATGACCTGCGCCTTGAGACCTGATAATGCATCTGAATAAAAGGATGTGCTTATGGGAATACGCACATTGCCTTCTTCATTGAAAGCATTTTTTTTCAATATTTTAACCCGCTTATGGCGATTGAAAATGCTCAAATTGCCATACAACCAGTCACCCGACACTTGAATATAACCAATATCAAACAGCACAACGGCTTCGGCTGTTGTATCAAGCGAATATTGCGTCATTTTCAAATCCGCTTCTGGCACAACACCCCATTTGTAAAGAGTGTCAAATATGTTAATTTTAGGAGAAAAATCAATACTATTGCTTTGCGTAAAGGCAACAATAGGTAAGCATATAAATAATAAAACAGAAAACAATAATCGGCGCATGGGTCTGAATTTTAGCGTTTAGCATATTAATAGTATTTTTATGTAAAAATAACGAATATGTTTTATTTTTATGCAAAAATCTTGTAAAATACTGAGGGGGTAGGCTAACTCTACTTTAGTGTTTTAAAAATCTAAAAAAATCCAAGAAGGTTTTTGATTTTCATTTTATAAAAAATTTTCATTTTTTTATAAAATGAAAATCAAAAACAGTCCCTATTTCTGCCAAGTATGAAAAACAAATTTTAGTTTTTTTAGAGTGTCAAAGTAGGGCTAATATGCACAAAAAAAATCCGAGCGTTGTTAGACACTCGGACGACATGAGAAAACTATGTTATTCAAAACTTGCCTTATTAATCAATCCATAAAAAGCAATAGTGGATTTAATCTTTCATCACCTTTTCTTTACTTCAAACTGCCTACTGCCTTAGTTTCTATTTTTTCTAAACTCCGCATCATCAAGTAATAGATGAGCGACTCATCGCGCCCCATTATACCTAATCGGTTATTGGTTTTGTGCAATAGTTTGGCATACATAGCCCAAATTGCGCTAAATTTTGCTTCAATTTTCAAAACCCTTTGACGAAATGTGCGAATAATATCGGCGGACGTGTAAAAACAATGATCCCGCCATTGGTTATATATGTCTTCTTTAAATTCCTGTTTTGTTTCGAGCGATTCCCACAACAAGCTGTGGAAAGCAATCAAAGGCTCGCGCTGCGTATCAAAAAACTCCTCAAAATATTGCATTCTAAAATCTTCGGTAGAATGATGGAGCAAACAATATTCAAAAAATCGCGTGGCTTCTTCGGTGTCCATATCGGTAGCATCCGCAAATGCCAAGTGCATTTCGATAGCGGTTGCCATGATTTCATCGGTTGTCCATTTGTCTTTTTTCATATCCATAAAATCCAAAATGGCATCGCTTGACGATTGAAAATGACGCTCCGCTATGGGCAGTCCTACCTCACCACCCCAGTCTGCTACATTGGGTTGATACTCAATAAATTGTACTATTCTATTATTGTCTGAACTTGGCATTTTTGCCTTCTGGAAAGAAGGTTTGGCTGCAAAGTAAGATTCAAAATGATGCTTAATATTCGGTTTCAAAATTGTTTCCGCCACTTCTTCGTTTGTACAGCGAAAATACACTTGAATGTTCGCCCCTCTATCGTTTGACCGCTCCCAGTAGTAGCGTTCAACGATGCCCGTTCTCGTTGTTGAATCCACCAAAGGCTTTAGGCATTTGGTGAAAAACGCCAACCACGGTTCGTTACAATTTAGACGGGCGACCACCCATGTATTAAAAGTTTTGGTTTTCATTGTAAGTAGTAAGATTCGCTTTTCAGTAAGACTCGTGATTACATAAAAGGCAAATTATCAGCCAATACTTCGTTTAGATTAGGGTATAATTCGCATAGTTTTTTTACTCATAATTAATACTTTACTTTATAACTACTTACAAATAAGTCTTTTTTTGAATGAAATGGAAAATACCTTGATTGGGTAAGTATTTTTCAGGTTTGATTTTTTGGGTGTATAACAAATTCTCCTGAGTAGCGACACCTTTCCAAAAGTTTGAAACTTTTGGAAAGGTATTTCAACTTACAATGGTAACTTTGTTATACACTCGATTTTTTATAAAAATGCAAATGCCCTTACAAACTTAATCTGTAAGGGCATTTTTATTAAAAAATACTGTGGTGGGTAACTACTTCTACTTTCACACTTTAATATTTCCAAAAAAAAATTTAAGAAGGTTTTTGATTTTCATTTTATAAAAAATTGAAAATTTTTTATAAAATGAAAATCAAAAACAGCCCCCCGTCCTGCCAAGCATGAAAACCAAATCTTAGTTTTCGTAAAGTGCAAAAGTAGAACTAACCACGCCCCTATAATTCTAATTCGTTGACTTATCAGGCACTGGAGCCGCCGCATGAAAACCATCAAATATACGGTGCGTATAGCTATCCAATAATTCTTGCACCCGTTTTTGATTGTCTGATTGCACTATCAAACCAATATGATATTCTTTATGCATACGCCAAACGATTTCTTTATCCGAAAAACCGTGGGTATCAGGATATTGATGCCTCGATAGCGACACCACAATACCCGCATAATCTTTCCGAACCTTTGGCAACACATATTTTTCGCCCCGCGCCACGGCTACTTCTATCCGCGCCCATTCGTACCACAAATTGATACCCGATGAGTACTCAACCATTTCTGCCAAGTTTGCACCACCCACGCGGCTTGCCGTTTCTAAAAAAACAAACTTGCCTGTTTCCCTATCTTTGATATATTCGGTATGCGAGGCAGAGTAGTTCATACCAAACGCCTTCATCACTTCAGTGTTGAGCTTTTGCAATATCACATCGTCATCAGAGCCAAATTCAACAGTGATTGACCTAAATACACCGCCGCCATGCGCTACTTCCATCGGCGTACTCAAATAGCGACTAACGCGACTGAATATAATTTCCCTATCCAAACTCAAAGCGTCCACATGATACACATCGCCTGGTCGAAATTGCTCTATTAAAAATTGGTGGCGTTTGTCGCCCAAATTATTTAATATTTGCCATGCTTCATCCTTGTTATGCGCTTTTTTAATGCCCGTTGCCGAAGCCTCGCCACGTGGTTTTATCAACCACGGCGCAGCAACCGTATCTAAGTAGTGGTTGATACCGTCATCGTTGAAAAGGGGACAAAATTTGGGTACTGCAATACCCGCATCGCGTGCCTGCATCCGCATCGCCAATTTGTCGCGGAAGTAACGCGCCGTGGTTTGTCCCATACCCGCAATGCGAAAATGCTCACGCAAAGCCGAGCCTTTTTCCACATCAAAATCGTCGAGGGATACGATACGGTCAATCTTTTTGGTGCGCATCATCCACGCCAAGCCCGCTATCACTTCCTCCATGTTCCAATTCCCCTTCGTGTTGTCAATATCATTGACAAAGAAAATATCATCCAACACCTCGCGGGGCCAGTCGACATCTCTCAATTGGTTAGACGTTACAAGATAGACAGTACAGCCTGCAGCTTTTGCGCCACGCATAAACGCTTCGCCTTTAAAATAGCTCGCAATGCACAAAATACTGAGGGGGTGTTTAGGTTCTGACATAATTGGTCATTTTGAGTGTTTTTAACTATTTTTCTTATACAAAACAGGAATATTATCCCCATCTAAACCCATCAAAAGGATATTATTTTTAGCCAAATCAAAGGCAAATTCATAATCACCACTTTCAGCAGCAATACCCCGATATAGTCCTGTCGAAAACTCCATAGCCGTTTCATCATTGACCGCTGTATTCATCCCCACTACATAAGATATACCCGCTTTGGCAATCGCAATGGCTTGTTCTTCAGAATGA
>JAYVKQ010000511.1:0-7724 GCA_043768285.1 Saprospiraceae bacterium
GATGAGTTCTGATATGGCACTTAGGCTGGGCGATTCGTTGCGCGATATACGGAGAAATTGCGCATTGACACCTGCTTCTACGAAAAGTTGGGCAGATGCAGTCGCATACAGAAAAAGTGAGCAGGCAAAAAGTGTAATACGTTTTGTCATAGAGTTTTAGATTGACGTGAATAATTCGGTTTAAAGCGAAAGCGGGATTATTCGAACGTGTGTAAGGTGGGCGTTTCCCATTAAGTAGGAAAAAAAATTAAATTGAACTGTAAAACTCTATGTTTCTTTCAAATTAAAAAAATTTATATGCAATATTCACTTATGTTTAACACTTTGATAATAAATAAATTTGATATATAACTAAATCAGGTTAGATAATTTAAAGTGAGGATTTTGTATAATACCAAACAGAATATCCCAAGGGTCTTTGACGGTAGCCACCCAAAGGTCTTCGCCTACTCCAAATAAAGCGGTATAAATCCCCGACAGTATAAAAAGAGATGCCCACGCTCAAGGACGTAAAAATTATTCGCGAGATGAGTATATTACCAATAGGAGCTGGGAAGTAAAAATAGTTTCTATAAAAGTGCTGTTAAAAAACACCCTTTCAGCGTAAAAATACTGAGGGGGTGTCTTAGTTTTAGGGAAAAGTGTATTTTTACCTTTTTATAACTCAAACAGCTTATCCTTTTAATGGCAAAGTAAGTGTTATGATAGGGAAATTAAGACAATAAAACCAATAGTAATATGATAGATTTTTTAAAAAAATACAGATTTTACCTAATAATAGCAGCTTTTCTCCTATACTTTTTAGGGAAATACATTTATGCGCAACCCAAATATGTAAACGGGGAAGTCGCGCCAGATATAGTCGGCACGATGCACAACGACACGCCTTTCCAATTATCAAACCTCAGAGGCAATTATGTTTTGGTTGATTTTTGGGGCAGTTGGTGCGGACCCTGTATTCAAGAAACGCCTAAATTGCGTCAATTATATACTAATTTTCATGGCAAAACCTATACAGATGCTAAGGATTTTGACATCGTAAGCGTTGGAATAGAAAGCGATAAAACGCGGTGGTTGAGTGCCATTGAGCGATTGGATATGCGCTGGCAATACCACGTCTCTGATTTTCAAAATCTGAACTCGCCAATGGCAAAAAGCTATGGGGTTCGTGTGATACCGACCAAATTTTTGCTCAATACTGAGGGGGTCATCATCGGGGTCAATCAACCTTTTGAAGAAATAGAAAAACTATTGAAAAGTAAGCTGAAGTAATAAAAGTGCAACGGAACGCTGTTCCGTTCAAGCACGACAACAACGGAACAGCGTTCCGTTGCACTTTATCCATTATCCATCGTCCATTAACTTTTATGATAAATTTAATATCGGATACCATCACCAAACCCACGTCACCCATGTTAGCCGCAATGATGCGCGCAGAGGTAGGCGATGATGTGTTTGGCAGCGACCCGACTATCAATGCCCTCGAAGCGAAGGCAGCAGCACTATTCGGAATGGAAGCCGCCCTATTTTGCCCAAGCGGCACTATGACCAATCAAATTGCCATAAAAGCGCATACCCAACCATTGGAAGAAGTGATATGTGACGAAAAAAGCCATATTTTCCAATCCGAAGCGGGTGGATATGCCTTTCATAGTGGCGTGGCAGTCAATTTACTGAGGGGCGAGTATGGTCTTTTGACCGCAGATATGGTCGAAAAAGCAATACGTCCGAAATTTGATTGGACACCGCATAGTTCTCTTGTCGTTTTAGAAAATACCTGCAACCACGGTGGCGGCTCTTTCTATACTTTGAATCAAGTAAAACCTATATCAGAACTCTGCCAAGAGAAAGGGTTAAAGCTACACCTCGACGGCGCACGGCTATTCAATGCCTTAGTTGAAACGGGCGAAACACCCGCCGAATGGGGCGCACAATTTCACTCTATTTCGATATGCCTTTCCAAAGGTTTGGGCGCACCTGTTGGCTCATTATTATTGGGCGAAAAAGACTTTATCAAAAAAGCACGGCGACTTAGGAAAGCCTTTGGCGGTGGTATGCGTCAAGCGGGTTTTTTGGCGGCGGCTGGTATATATGCCCTCGATAATAATGTACAACGCCTAAAAGAGGACAACGAAAACGCAAAAAAAATCAGCGCAATACTGAAGGGGGTATCATACGTAGAAAATCTGCGCCCCGTTATGACCAATATCATTATCTTTGATGTCAAATCGCCTCTGACGGGTGATATTTTTTTACAAAAACTAAGCGCAAAGGGCGTTCAAGCAGTTTTGTTTGGACCCAATACGGTGCGCTTCGTTACCCACTTACATATCACATCCAAAATGGTTGATGAATTGATTACAATTTTGAAAAACCTTGAAATCTGATATTTATTTTTCAATTAAAAAAGACATAAAATGTTGAAAATCAAAAATTTACTTGCTTTTTTTGCAGCTTTTATTATCTTGTTCACAGTCGCTTGCAAAACCAAATCGCAAACGACAACAAGCGCGACCCCCTCAGTCTCTCAAGCCAATACAGCCAATGAAAAGACACTTTTGTGGGAAATCAGTGGCAAAAAATTAAAAAAACCATCCTATCTCTATGGCACAATTCACATCATACCAAAGGCAGATTATTTTATGTCCGAGGCGACTAAAAAAGCCTTTGATGCCAGCCAAAAGGTGACATTTGAAATCAATATGAAGGAAATGAACAACCCAATGGCAATGATGTCCATGATGTCGAAAGTAATGATGCCCAATGGCAAACGCCTAAAAGATTTGATAAGCGCAGACGATTATAAATTGGTGAAACAGCGTTTCGATTCGCTGGGTATGCCTATTCAGATGTTGGAGCGCATAAAACCCATGTTTTTGAGCGTGATGGTCGGCAACGATGGTGAAAAAATGTCGCTTGATGGCGATGGGGGTATGGGTAAATCCACATCTTACGAAATGGAATTTATGAAAATGGGCGAAACCCAAAACAAGGAGTTTGGCGGCTTAGAAACCGTAGAGTTTCAAATGGGTATTTTTGATTCTATTCCCTACGAAGCGCAAGCAGAAATGCTGGTAAAAAGTATCAAAGGCGGTAGTGGTTCAGGCAGTAGCGATATGAAAAAAATGGTGGATATGTACAAGGCACAAGATATAGATGCTATGAGCCAAATGCTACAATCAAGCGAAGAAAGTGAATTAGCGAGTTACGAGAATATGCTGATTATCAACCGAAACCGCAATTGGATACCCATTATGGCGAAAACGATGAGCGAAAAAGTTACTTTTTTTGCCGTTGGTGCTGGGCATTTGGGCGGCAAAGAAGGCGTTGTTAATCTATTGCGCAAGGAAGGCTATAGTTTGAAGCCGTTGAAATAAAATTATTTTATTATATTTGTGGCAAACTCATTGCAGGTAATAAGCGATAGATGATAGGTTATAGGTGATGTGTTATAGACAAACTTATCACCCATTACCTATCACCCATCACCTATATTCATAATCGCCTATGTATCGGTCAATACTCATTTGTTGCATACTCTATTTTATGTCGTTTACCCCTGTTTTGGCGCAAACGGCGGTTGCATTGGAAGAACAAGCAAAACGCACCTCCGATGCGCGTGAGAAAATGACCCTTTTTTACAAAGCGGCTGAAAAATATCTATCGTCCAATCCCATAAAAACCTCTCAAACTGCCCACCAAGCCTACATAATTGCCACCACTGATGTTTCGGATAATAATATGGCAATGAAAGCAGCCTATCTCAATGGCGAAGGTTTTGCAAAGCAAAATAAGTACGGTGAAGCCAAAACCCGTTACTATCGCAGTAAAGAAAACGCTGAAAAAGCCAAAGATACAGAGGGGACTATCAAAGCTATAACGCGCATGGCAGATATGGCGCGACGCGAAGGCAATGTGTCAGAAGCCGAAATGTATGGCAATATTATCAAGGATATAAAGAAAAAAACGGGAGGTAATGGTAAAAATACTGAGGGGGTAGCTATCGCAGAATCTAAGCCTGCGCCTATTGCTGCATCGCCAGCTACGACGCGCCCTGCACCATCAAACCAAGCCGAAATGAACGGTATGCGCGAGCAATTTCGCCAACAAACCGAACAATTGGACAGAGAACGACAGCAATTGATGAGCGAGGTCAATATCTTAAAAAAAGAAAAAGAAATGCTCAATAGCGGTATGTCGCAACTCAAAGCCAAAGAAAAAGTGTTGACCGAGCAGACGGAAGATGCCATACAAGAGGTTCAAAAAACAAGTAAGCAATTGGCAGAGGTTGAAGTACAAAAGCAAAATTTAGATAAGGTAGCTGCTCGTAGGCAAAAATTAGTTGAAGCCTTAAAAAATACCAATAAATTGGATTCTATTGCCTACGCCCAAGAGCGTCAAGAGCAATTAATGCAACTAAAAGATGAGAAAAATTTTAGAAATATATCTCTATTGGGCTTAGGTTCAGCCATCGTGTTAGCTTTTCTGATGTTCAAGCGTTTTAAAGAAAATCAAAAGCAAAAAAAGGTTTTGGAGAGCATTAATAAAGTAATTGAAGACGAAAAACACCGCAGTGACGATTTGTTGTTGAATATTCTCCCCCCTGCCATCGCGCAAGAGCTCAAAGCCAACGGTAAAGCTAAAGCCCAACGCTACGAAAAAGCATCGGTACTGTTTGCCGATTTCAAGAACTTTACAGCCATATCTGAAAGCCTTTCGCCCGAGCAATTGGTATCTGAATTAGATACCCATTTCAAAGCGTTTGACTTTATTGTAGCACAATATAAATTAGAAAAAATAAAGACCATCGGCGATGCCTATATGTGCGCCTCTGGTTTGAGTGATAAAAATACCTCGCCATCTAATATCGTGAAAGCCGCTTTAGAAATGCAGCAATTTTTGAATGAAATGAAAGCAGAAAAAATGGCAAAAGGCGAACCTTATTTTGAGGCAAGAATTGGTATTCATACGGGTCCTGTGGTAGCGGGTGTAGTAGGTGTGAAAAAATTTGCTTACGATATTTGGGGCGATACCGTGAATATTGCCGCCCGTATGCAAGAGGCTTGCGAACCGAACTATATCAATATATCGGAAGCCACTTATCAAGAAGTGCGGTACGTCTATCAATGCCATTACAGAGGACATATGCCTGCCAAAAATAAGGGCAATATCGCTATGTATTATGTCGAAAAACAGTTATATCCTTACTAAGAATGTACGTTGTTTAATGTGCGATGTACGAAATATTTAGATTTTATGAGAAAAAAAGGTAGTAATTACTACTATTAACCTATTTGAAATACCATGCTACCAAGCTATACCGAGAAAATACGCCAAGAAGCCTACCGCTTAGGATTTGACTTTGTGGGCATCGCCAAAGCGGAACATATGGACGAAGAAGCCCGCCGTCTCGAAGCATGGTTGAATAAAGATTTTCATGGCAAAATGGGGTATATGGCTAATCATTTTGATATGCGCGTTGACCCACGCAAATTGGTTGATGGTGCAAAATCTGTTATTTCTTTAAGCTATAATTACTTCACAGAAGATACCCAGAAAGACCTCAATGCGCCCAAAATTGCCAAATATGCCTACGGAAATGACTACCACCATGTCGTCAAACACAAATTAAAAGAACTCCTTTTTTTTATCCAAAATAATATTGGCGAAGTACACGGCAGGGCATTTGTAGATTCCGCACCCGTTTTGGAGCGTGATTGGGCGAAGCGCAGTGGCGTAGGCTGGGTCGGCAAAAATACCTTGACCATCAACCCCAAAGCGGGTTCTTATTTTTTTTTAGCAGAATTGATATTGGATTTAGAATTGGTTTATGACAACCCCATTAAGGATTATTGTGGGCGATGCCGTCGTTGCATTGACGCTTGCCCCACCGAAGCCATATCGCCTTTGGGCTATATCATGGATGGCTCAAAATGTATCTCCTACCTCACCATCGAATTGAAGGACGACCTTCTACCCCCTCAGTATCAGCACCAAATGGAAGGCTGGATGTTTGGCTGTGATATATGCCAAGAAGTATGCCCGTGGAATAGATTCGCCAAGAAGCACCAAGAGCACCAATTCGAACCACACCCTAAGCTATTAGATATGTCCCAATCAGAATGGCAGGACATCACAGAAGATATCTTTAAAGAAATATTTAAAAAATCAGCAGTAAAAAGGACAAAATACGCTGGCTTGAAACGCAATATTGATTTTCTCTCTTAATTCAATATATCTAATATTTCTTTAGCTTTCTCTTGGAAATCACTATCCGCATCATTGGCTAAAATTGTCAAAAACACTTTAGCTTTTGCTGGGTTTTTATCCATCAAATACGCCATTGCCAAATACCAATTCCTATCAGATACGATGGCGTTAGTATCTCCAATTTTTTCTAAAATAGAAATAGCCTGTTGCGCACGCTTGGATTTGATAAGTGCGTTGGCTTGATAGATATATAAGGTATCGTTGGAAATATTAACGGTTAGCAATACATCAGCGGCTTTATCAAAAACTTGTTTATCGTACAATGATAAGCCATTTACCAGCTTTCCACCTTCTATCGCGCCATATTGGGCGAGTATAACCTCTCTATTTTGTTTGGCTTTGAAAGTGTCTCTTTCGGCTTCAACCCACGTATTGCGCTTATAATCAAAAGCAAAGTCATTGGTTTTTAGGTCGTTTTTTGATAAAAACCAATAGCCCACAACTGCCAATGCAGCAAGTGAAGCAGCCATAGCCCACCCCCTCAGTGCAAAACGCTTGGGTTCTCTTTGTGCTTCAATGTTGACCGTTTTTTGCGTTAATTTGGCTTGTTCTTCTTTCAAAATGGCTTTGATGCGGTCTTTTTGTCCCCATTGTACGGCGGCAATGGCATCTTGCACATCGGCATAGGTTTGGCGAAAGTCTGCATCCGATGCCAAGCGTTCTTCTACCCTAATTTTTTCGGGATTGGTGAGCGTACCATCTAAATAGTGGTTTATGAGTTCTATATCTTGTAAATCTTCCATTATGTATTGTTAAAATATTTTTTTTAAGTCTCTCAAACATCTGGCTTTGGCGGCGTAGAGGGTATTCAAATTAGAATAACCCATGCTTGTCATAATTTCTTCGGCATTTTTACCTTCAAAAAAGCTCAACGTCAATAGTTTTTGGCACGTTTTACCCAAACGAGCGAATGCCTTGTGCATACGTGCCTTGTGTTCTTCGTTCGTATCTTCGTCTGGCACATCTGGAGGGTCGCCTATCGTATTCATTTGGACAAGTCCTCCTCGTAGCTTGGCTTCTTTAATCAGCAAATTACGTCCCGTGGCGATAAGGTAACTATCAACTGTATTGGTCAGTTCAGTGAGCTTACCCGTTTTCACGCGGATGTAAAAATTGGCAATTGCCTCCATGTATGCTTCAATCAAGGTCTCCTCATCAAAGGTATGCTGCCAATGCCCACGCAGCGTTTTCATGAAAACGGCTTGATAGCGGGGGTACATGGCGCGCAAAGCAACTTCCCCGCCCGTTTGTATTTCTTTAATAATCTGATTGCTGTCGAAGGGTTTCAAGGCATATATATTTTTACTGTGAACATAATTCGTTGGTAAAAATAATAGACTATCTCGAAACGCCCGCGTTTTAGGGTGTTTATTTTTTATCTAATAGTGCCTATTTGCCTAAAATCTTAACGTTGAAAGGGGGGAAATATGGTGTGTTTCGCTCCATCAAGCTGA
>JAYVKQ010000512.1:0-2619 GCA_043768285.1 Saprospiraceae bacterium
TCTGGCACAAACCGCGCAGCATATGGCTTGGGTCTTCATAAAGAAAGTTTGCAAGGTAGAGAAGGCAACCTACAAGTAAGCGGTGTATTATTCGACCAAGCCACCAATAAAGAAACCGACCAGCCGCTCAATGTAACTATTCCAGTAGATAGAATTGATGACTATTGGGCTGCTTATGCGGGTATCACAGATAATACAGTCTATGATGCTTCTTATGGTAAATTGCGTGAATTGTCTATTGGTTTCAATATTCCAACGGGCAAATTATCAAAAACACCATTCTCATCGCTGTCTATTTCATTAGTAGGTAGAAACTTGGCTTTGTTGTGGTCTAAAATGCCGAACATTGACCCTGAATCTGGCTATACAGTAGCCTCTGGTTCACAAGGTCTTGAGTATTTTGCGATGCCACAAACAAGGACTTTAGGTTTTAACCTTTCGGCTAATTTCTAAAAAGTGCAACGGAACGCTGTTCCGTTGAGGGGAGGTAAACGCGGTGGTTTAGGAAACTGATTTTGAAGATATTTTTCATTTCTTCTTTTTTTTTTTAAAGAAATTAAATGAAAAATATCTTCAAAATCAGTTTCCTAAACCGCTTGCTATACCCCCTCAGTATTTTTATTAAAAGAATAAATTTTTAGACTATTTTAAAAATAAAGAAATGAAAAATATATTAATAAAAAGCGGCTTGGTGTTGGCATCCTTGTTTATGGCGCAATCGTGTAGCAAAGATGCGCTCGTGGACTTGAATAAAAACCCAAATGCTGTAACAGAAATTGATATGTCCTATTTGTTGGCAACTGCCACATTGCGGATAGGCGGCGAATACGAAAATACACGCGCCAATATGTTGTATGCAGCTACATTTATTCAGCATACATCATCCATTGCTGGTTATTTTAGCGGTGATAAATATTCCTATAATGCGCAGTATAGTGGTGCTTATATGGAAAGACACTTTACGGATGTCATTAGATTGTATTCAGAAGTCATTAGTAAAACGGCGAAAGACCCTACTTTGGTGAATGTCAATGCCGTAGCAACCATACTCCGCGCTTTCGATATGCACAGAATGACGGACTTATATGGCGATATTCCCTACACACAAGCGGGTTATGGCTTAGAAAGTCAAGATAATTGGTTTCCTAAATATGAAAACCAAAAAGATGTGTATGCCGCTATTGTTAGAGACGTTAAGGCTGCCCGCGATAAACTCAGCGCATCGGCTAAAAACTTAGGTGCTCAAGATGTCGTGTATGGTGGCGATATTGCAAAATGGAAAAAATTTGCCAATGCCTTTTTGATGCGTGTTGGTATGCGTATGCAAAAGAAAGACGAAGCAACAGGTAAGGCTATTTTTGCCGAAGCCTTCGCCTCTGGCACTTTTGCTTCTAACGCAGACAATGGCACTATCAAATATTTGAACGGTCCGCAAGGTTTCAACAGAAATGGCTTGAATGATGGCTATTGGAATACCTACAAATATTCTAACGATTGCAAAGTCAGCAAGACGTTTATTGATTGGATGAAGGCAAACAATGACCCGCGTTTGATGATTGTCAGTGGCGGTATTGGCACCCCTGCGACACCCTCAACTTGGAACGTTACCCCTGCGGCTCAAAAAGGGATGCCGAATGGTTTTACGTCAACAACTATTTTGGAAGGCAATACATTGACAGCTGAAGAAAAAGCCGAGTTTAACAAGACGGGTGTTGGTAGAACGATGTTCTCAATGCTCAACCTTAAATATTGTGATTGGGAAGACCCCTACTACCTTATCTCCTATGCAGAAACGGAATTGATGGCTGCCGAAGCAATCGTGCGTGGTTGGGTTGCAGGCGACGCAACTGCTAAATTTACAAGTGGTGTTACGGCGGCTATTACGGCTTGGACGGCTTTCGATGCGTCATTCGCCAGAACACCTGCTGAAATTACAGCTTATATTGACGGCAGAAAATTCGCTGCGGCAACCACTGCTGACAAATATAAATTGATTGGTGAAGAATTTTGGGCGGCTACTTGGCTCAACGATATAGAGTCATACAGCAACTGGCGCAGAACAGGTTTCCCTGCTTTGACACCGACCAAAGACCCTAACCGCTATAAGCAAATCAACGAAATCCCACGCCGTTTGATTTACTGGGAAAGCGAAATCAGTTCTAACCCAGCCAACTACAAAGCCGCTGTGGATAGAATTGGTGGCGATGAGTTTACAACCAAAGTTTGGTGGGATGGTGGCAACTAATTTTGTGAATTAATAGTAGTTAATAGGGAAGCTGGGACTTGTTCTCAGCTTCCTTTTTTTGAGCTACCCCCTCAGTATTTTTACAACTATGCGGGCAGACTCACCACAATTCCCATTTTTTTGTATATTTGTTTCATCAATGACAATACACTCATTTCCAGACACATTGTAATATGAAACGGACATCAATAGCCCTTTTTTGGGTACTCGTAGCATACTATCCCTCTCTACACGCGCAACCACTTTTCAAGGATATGCCCGCAACAGAGACGGGTATTGCCTTTGAAAATACCTTGAAAGAAACGCCTGACCTTAATATCATCACTTACGAATACTACTTCAATGGGGGAGGGGTAGCGGCTGGTGATTTTAAC